>NZ_JBQKJR010000003.1:0-124921 GCF_052117165.1 Agathobaculum sp. LCP25S3_E8 | reverse complement strand
GTACCGAAGCGACCCGAAGATCTGTGCCAACTGCCCCACCCGCCATCTGTGCACCCGTTCCAAAGACTGTGTCAAAACGGTGCAGCGCCACATCTGGAAGGATTACGAGGAATTGGCGGACGACGCCCGCTATACGCCCGAGTACAGGGAACTGTACAAGCGGCGCAAGGAGACCATTGAGCGGGTCTTTGCCGACGCCAAGGAAAAACACGCCATGCGTTATACTCAGTACAGAGGCTTGGCCCAGGTGTCCAACTGGGTGAAGCTTAAGTTTGCTGCCATGAATCTGAAAAAGCTGGCCTGTTGGTTGTGGAAGGAGAAGTCTTCTCCATTCATGTTTGTACTTTTTTGGCCTTTATACGCCAGAAACCCGGCTTATGCCTGACGCATAGGCCGGGTTTCTCGACAGACTGAGAGGGAAACCCGTGGGGTTTCCCTCTTTCTTTTTTATTTATACGGGTTGTCCGCCTTGAGGTAGCAGCACTTTTTGTATTTCTTGCCGCTGCCGCACGGACACGGGTCGTTCGGGCCGACCTTCTTGCCCACGCGCTTGGGCTCGGCCTTGACCGAACCATCCGTCGCGCCGGCCGCGCTCGTTTCCTTGGCGACCTGCTCGCGCTTGGGTTCCTCACGGGTGCGTACCTGCGCCAGGAAGATCATGCGCACGGTGTCCTCGCGGATGGCGTCGATCATCGCGTCGAACATATCGAAGCCCTCGCGCTTATACTCAACAACCGGGTCATGCTGACCGTAAGCGCGCAGGCCGATACCGTTGCGCAGCTCGGTCATCGCGTCGATGTGATCCATCCACTTGGTATCAACATTTTTGAGCAGCACCACGCGCTCGAGTTCGCGCATGATCGGCGCGCCGATGGCCTGCTCCTTGGCCTCGTAGACCTTGTGCGCCTGATCGGTCAGCACATTGGTCAGCTGAGCGGCGGTCAGATCGTCGCATTCTTCGGGTGTGAAGGTGCAGTCCTCCGGCCGCAGGAACATGCCGATAAACGGACGGCGTGCCTGCTCGACCATTTCCGGGGTGATGAGGTGGTTTTCGCCGACTGCGGCGTGCACCGCGCGGGCAATGGTATCATCGACCATGTTCAGGATATTGTCTTTGATATCCTTGCCCTCCAGCACCTGCAGGCGCTGACCGTAGATGGTCTGGCGCTGGGTGTTGAGCACGTCGTCGTATTCCAGCACGTGCTTACGGGTGGCAAAGTTACGGGATTCAATCTTCTTCTGCGCGTTTTCGATGGCGCCGGACAGGATTTTCTGGTCGATCGGCTCGTTTTCATCGATACCCAGCGAATCCATCATATTCTGAATGCGCTCCGAGCCGAACAGACGCATCAAGTCGTCCTCCAGCGAGATATAGAAGCTGGATTCACCCGGGTCGCCCTGACGGCCGGCACGGCCGCGCAGCTGGTTGTCGATACGGCGGGATTCGTGCCGCTCAGTGCCCAGAATATACAGGCCGCCTGCCGCACGCACCTTTTCGGCGTCCGCATCGGTTTCCTTCTTATACTTCTGATAGAGTTCCTGGAACTTCTCACGGATGGCGAGCACTTCGGGGTCATCGGTTTCGGCGTGACCGTTGGCTTCATACAGCAGTTCCGGCGTATAGTCGCCCTTTTTCAGCTCGTCGAGCGCCATGGTTTCCGCGTTGCCGCCGAGCATGATATCCGTACCACGGCCGGCCATGTTGGTTGCAATCGTAACCGCACCGGACTTGCCCGCCTGCGCGACGATATCCGCCTCGCGCTCGTGATACTTTGCGTTCAAAACGGTGTGCTTGATGCCCTTGGCCTTGAGCAGCTTGGACAGCTCTTCGGATTTTTCAATCGACACCGTGCCGACCAGAATCGGCTGGCCCTTGGCATGGCAGGCTTCGATGCGTGCAATCGTCGCATGAATCTTGCCGCGCTCGTTCTTGTAAACCGCGTCCGGGTTGTCCTTACGGGCAATCGGCTTGTTGGTCGGGATTTCGATAACGTCCAGCTTGTAGGTGTGGCGGAATTCCTCCTCCTCGGTCAGCGCGGTACCGGTCATGCCGGACAGCTTGCCGTACAGACGGAAGTAATTCTGGAAGGTAATGGTGGCCAGTGTCTTGCTTTCGTGCGCAACCTTAACGCCTTCCTTGGCCTCGATGGCCTGATGCAGGCCCTCGTTGTAGCGGCGGCCGAACATCAGACGGCCGGTAAACTCGTCAACGATGATGACCTGACCGTCGCGCACGACGTAGTCCACGTCGCGCTGCATGACACCGCGCGCCTTGATGGCCTGATTGATGTGATGCTGGAGCGTGGTATTGGCCGGGTCGGACAGGTTTTCCACACGAAAATACTGCTCCGCGCGTGCAGTGCCCTTGGGGGTAAGGGTCGCGGTGCGGGCCTTTTCGTCGACAATATAGTCCGCATCGATATCGTCCTGCTCTTCCTTTGCGTCGACTTCCTTGACGCGCAGGCACTTGAGGCCCGCGGCAAAGCGGTCAGCCATTTCATAAAGCTGAGAGGACTTTTCGCCCTGACCCGAGATAATCAGCGGGGTACGAGCCTCGTCAATCAGGATGGAGTCGACCTCGTCGACAATGGCAAACGCATGACCGCGCTGCACCATGGCCTTTTTGTAGATCGCCATGTTGTCGCGCAGATAGTCGAAACCGAATTCGTTGTTCGTACCGTAGGTGATGTCCGCTTCGTACATCGCTTTGCGCTCGCCAGGCTCGACCGCGTGGATGACCAGACCGACGGTCAGACCGAGGAAACGGTAAACCTTGCCCATCCATTCGCTGTCGCGCTTGGCAAGGTAATCGTTGACCGTGACGATGTGCACGCCCTTGCCGGTCAGCGCATTGAGGTAGGCGGGCAGGGTTGCAACCAGCGTTTTGCCTTCGCCGGTTTTCATCTCTGCAATGCGGCCCTGATGCAGCACAATGCCGCCGATGACCTGCACGCGGTAATGCCGCATGCCCAGCACGCGCCACGCGGCTTCGCGGCAGGTGGCGAACGCCTCGGGCAGCAGGTCGTCGAGCGATTCGCCGTTCTGGTAGCGGGCCTTGAATTCATCGGTTTTGGCACGCAGCTCAGCGTCGGTCAGCTTTTTATACTGTTCTTCGAGCGCATCGACCTTGTCCGCAATGGGATAGATCTTTTTCAGCTCGTGCGAGGAATGAGTGCCGAAAATTTTGGTGAAAAGGTTAGCCATTCTTGATTCAGCCTTTCAAAAGGGACAAAAGTCCCGTTCATTCATACAGAAAATATTATAGCACACAATGGGCGGGAAACAAACAAATTTTTTGTAAACGAATGTCATGATGCAAAAAAAGACGCCTACAGGCGCCTTTTTTTGCTTTATCGCATAATCAGATATACGGTATAGACAACATAGGTGAGCGCCATAATTGCGCCGGGCGCACGACCGAGCTTACCGCGGCGCGCAGGAAGATAGAACACAACGCTGATGCCGATGAGCACGAGCGCATCAATGATCGAGGTCGCCTGCACCGGGATGGGCGTAATGGTTGCGGAAACACCGAGAATAAGCAGCAGATTAAAGATGTTCGAGCCGATGACGTTACCCATTGCGATTTCATTCTGTCCCTTGCGGGCGGCCACCAGCGAGGTGACCAGCTCGGGCAGGCTGGTGCCGATAGCGACGATGGTCAGGCCGATAAGCGTCTCGGACAGGCCGAACATGCGCGCGATGCCGGTCGCGCCGTTTACCGCGAGCTGACCGCCGATGATGATGCAGGCAAGGCCGAGCACGATATTAACGCCAATCATCAGCGGGCGCATCGGCACCTCATCCTCTTCGCTTGCTAGGGTGTCCCGGTTTTTGAGCGCCGCGCGGATTTGCGTGCCGAGCACCATCGCGAACAGGAGCAACAGAATGATGCCCTCGATGCGAGAAATGGTCAGGTCTGGTAAGATATACACCAGCAGCAGGATGGCCGCGCCGACCGAAATCGGCCAGTCGCGCCGCAGCAGCGTGCGGTCCATGACGAGCGGGCAGACCACCGCGGACAGGCCGGCAACCATCAGCAGATTGAAAATATTCGAGCCGAGGACGTTGCCGACCGCGATTTCATTGGCACCCTGCAAGGCGGCGGTCAGACTGACGGCAAGCTCGGGCGCGGACGTGCCGAAGGCAACAATCGTCAGGCCGACAAGCAAGGGCGATACGCCCAGCCGCCGCGCCAGCGCAGATGCGCCTGCGACAAATTTGTCCGCGCCCCAGACGAGCAGGACAAAACCGAATACCAACATGATGAATGATAACATGATACAACCCCCTATAATGTTACGATAGCATATCCGAGCGCAAAAAAAGAGACTTTTATTGCGTCTCTGCAATAAAAGTCTCGCTGCTTACGGTGGGCACGGGTCGAAGGTTTGACCGTGATTGACGATGCCGACCACGCCCGCAGGCGTGAGCTACTCCCTTTTGTTGTACCTAAAAATATATCGGAAGGATAAGGGTTAGTCAAGCCAAACTTAGAAAAAACTTTACAAGTTCCCCGCAAAACGGTATACTATATACTACTGAAAAATACGTGAAGGAGCATTTTCATGCTTGAGTTCGAGGAATACAAGGTCAAACTGAACAATTTAAAGCCCCAGCTTGAGGAGCTGTATGAGTCGCTCGGCTTGGACCGGGCAAAGCGTGAGGTTGAGGAGCTGGAGATTAAGTCCTCCCAGCCCGGCTTCTGGGACAATCCGGAGGAAAGCCAGAAGATTGTTTCCCGCATGGGTGCACTCAAGGGTAAGATTGAAGCGTATAATCATCTGAACAGCCTGTGCGACGATTTGCTGACGATTTGCGAAATGGCAATCGAGGAAAACGACGAGTCCATGCTCGAGGAGCTGGAAAACGGCTATAAGGAGCTGGAGGAGGGCGTGGCCGAGCAGAAGCTGTCTACGCTGCTGACCGGCGAGTACGACCATAATAACGCGCTGGTGTCCTTCCATGCAGGTGCGGGCGGTACCGAGGCGCAGGACTGGTGCGAAATGCTGTACCGCATGTACACCCGCTGGGCCGAGCGTCATGGCTTCACCTATAAGATTATGGACTATCAGGACGGCGAAGAAGCGGGCCTGAAGAGCGCGGATATCCTCATTGAGGGCGAGAACGCTTACGGCTTCCTCAAAGGCGAGTCGGGCGTACACCGTCTGGTGCGTATTTCTCCGTTTGACGCTTCCGGCCGACGCCACACCTCGTTCTCCGCAGTCGAGGTCATCCCGGATATCCCGGATGACTCGGCGGATTTCGAGATTAAGCCGGACGATTACGAAATGCAGGTGTTCCGTTCCTCCGGTGCAGGCGGCCAGCATATTAACAAGACCTCGTCGGCGGTGCGTCTGATTCACAAGGCAACCGGCATCGTGGTTTCCTGCCAGACCGAGCGCAGCCAGTTCCAGAACAAGGATAACTGCTTGCGCATGCTGCGTTCCAAGCTCGTTGAAATCAAGGAGCGTGAGCATCTGGAGAAGATTTCCGACATCAAGGGCGACCAGAAGAAGATTGAATGGGGCAGCCAGATTCGCTCCTACGTCTTTATGCCCTACACGCTTGCCAAGGACACGCGCACCGGTTTTGAAAATGCAAACATCAATGCGGTTATGGACGGCGATATCGACGGCTTTATCAATGCGTACCTGTCCGCTCTGGCAACCGGTACGCTGGGCAAGAAGTAAGTCTCACCCAAAACACATAAACCACAGCTCTTCGGCACAAACTGTTGCCGGAGGGCTGTTTTTTATGAAGGATAATGCAAAATATGCGGTAACCGGTGCGCTTGCAGGCGCAGCCAACGGCTTTTTTGGTGCGGGCGGCGGTCTGTTTCTGGTGCCGCTGCTGGTATACTGGTGCGGTTTGGAGGAACGACGCGCATTTGCGACCTCGGTTGCGGTCATTTTCCCGCTCAGTGCGTTATCCGCTGCGCTCTACTGGATGCAGGGCGGATTGGCATTTGCGGCAGCGTGGCCCTATCTGCTGGGCGGTGTGCTGGGCGGCTGGATTGCGGGCCGCGTTTTTCATCGGATAGATATGGTGTGGCTGCGGCGCGCGTTCGGTCTGCTGCTGCTTTACGGCGGGGTACGCGCCGTATTGCTGCTGTGAGCGCGCTTCTGGCTGCCGTTGTCGGACTGGTGACCGGTATCCTGTCCGGCTGCGGTGTGGGAGGCGGTTCGCTGCTTATGCTGTATCTGACCATGCTTGCCGGGATGGGACAGTATCAAGCGGCGGGCATTAACTTGCTGTACTTCCTTGCCTGCGCGCCCGCAGCGCTCTGGTCGCACATCAAAAACGGTTTGGTTGAAAAGCGGGCGGCTCTGTGGTGCATTGCGGCGGGCGTGCCTGCCGCCGGCGCTGCTTGCTTGCTGGCGGCATATATGGAGACCGATTGGCTGCGGCGCGCATTCGGCGTGTTCTTGCTGGCTGTCGGCATCAAGGAGTGCTTTGCCAAGCGAAAATGAGCAGTTGCATATCGCATGGAAAATCCAATCCCGGAAGGAAAATGCTTTCGGGATTTTTAATGCAAAAGGTTACAACAAAATTACAAAATGGATACAGATTTGTTATAAACCGTGCAAACAGACGGGAAGAGTAGTATACTTTATTTATTGAATGATATTTATTATTAATTGTAAATATCATTATAAGGAGGAAATTGGAATGAACTTGAAAGGATCTCGCACCGAACAGAATTTGCAGGCAGCGTTCAGCGGGGAGTCTATGGCCCGTAATAAGTATCTGTTTTTTGCAGATAAGGCTCGTAAGGAAGGACATGAGGATATTGCCGAACTGTTCACCGGTCTGGCACAGAACGAGGGCGCGCATGGCCGGCTGCTGTACGAGAAGCTGACCGGCATTGGCACCAGTGCGGAGAATTTGCAGACGGCTATTAAGGGTGAGTACGGCGAATGGAGCAGCATGTATCCGAGCTTCGCGAAGATTGCCCGCGAGGAAGGCTTCGAGGATATTGGCCTGTTGTTTGACAATATCGCCAAGATTGAGCAGGACCATGAGCTGCGTTTCATGAGCGCTTTGATGTCGCTGAGCCAGGGGGCGAAAAAGGAAGAGGATACGGCTTCCTTGCCGCCGAAAAAGAAAACGGTTGCCGTACAGGGCCACCGCTGTGTGTTCTGCGGCGCGATTTATGATGAGCGTCCGGATGTGTGCGGCGTATGCGGTGCAATCGGGTCGTTCGAGCAGACAACTTATCAGAAGGAAATATAAGACCATTCGTACATAGAGCGGTTTACAAAGCAGTAACAGTTGGGAACAGATGGAAAGCCAATTCGTCTAACAGGATAACCAAAACGGAAAGGGGTGTCCTGTGATGAAACGACGATGGCTTTGTATGGTACTGGTCCTGCTGTTGCTGCTTTCGCTTGCCGCATGTGGTGCAGCGTCAAGCGATGCAGGCAGCACAAGCGGGGATTCGGCGGCACAAGCGGAAAACGGTGCGGCCATGGATGCAGCGGCGTCCGAAGGCGCGGCAGATTTCTCCGCAATAAGGGAAAATGCCAAGCTGATTCTGTCGGCGGATTTGACACTTGAGACGCAGGACTATGACGCAACCTGCACGGCGCTCGAGCAGATGACCGCCGAGGCAGGCGGTTATATTCAGTCGAGCGGGAACGCCGGTGAAAAAGGCAGCCGCACAGCAAATTATACGCTGCGGGTGCCGCAGGAGCAGTTCGAAACCTTTTTCGCCCAGCTGGGCGAAACCTGCCATGTTGTGTCCGCCAATCGGTGGAGCGAGGACGTGACTGAGCAGTATACCGATATCGAAACACGATTGGCAACCTTGCAGACAAAGCACGAGCGGCTGCTTGCGCTGCTCGATCAGGCGGCGAAGATGGAGGACATCATTTCGCTGGAGAATGCGCTGGCTGACTGCGAATATGAAATCGACAGCCTGACGGGCGAAAAGCGGCATTACGACGATTTGGTGGGTTTCTCCACCTTTGATGTCACATTGCGCGAAGTACAGACGCTGACCGCGGTCTCTGAGGGCACCGGTTTCGGTGCACAGGTGGCGCAGGCAGCGCAGAACGGTCTCGGCGGCATGACCGCTGTAGTGCGCGGCCTGATTCTGATGATTGTGATGCTCTGGCCGGTGCTGGTGCTGCTTGGCATTGCAGGCGGTGTGTTCTGGCGCGTGCGTGCATACCGCAAAAAGAAGGCGCAACCGTCCGAGCAAAATAAGAAGGAATAAACGACCTTCGTGCCATCAGGCGCGTAGATAACAGAAAAGAACCGCCTTTTGGCGGTTCTTTTTCGTGTTATTTTGCGTAGTCGATAGCGCGCGTCTCGCGTACCATGTTGACCTTGATCTGACCGGGGTAGTCGAGTTCATCCTCGATCTTCTTGGCCACTTCACGTGCCAGCAGGATCATTGCGTCATCCGAAATCTTGTCGGGATTGACAATGATGCGGATTTCGCGGCCTGCCTGAATCGCATACGAGCTGGAAACGCCGGGCGTTTCGTTAGCAATGCTCTCGAGCTTTTCCAGACGCTTGATATAGTTTTCCAGATTCTCGCGGCGCGCGCCCGGCCGTGCAGCCGAGATGGCGTCCGCTGCCTGCACCAGGCAGGCCACCGTGGTCTTTGCTTCCACGTCGCCGTGGTGCGCCTCGATGGCATGGATGATCGGCTGCGCTTCCTTGTACTTCTTGGCAAGGTCTACGCCGATCTGGACATGGCTGCCTTCGACCTCATGGTCGATTGCCTTGCCGATGTCATGCAGCAGACCGGCGCGGCGTGCGGGCAGGGGATCAAGCCCCAGCTCGCTGGCCATCATGCCGGCGATATGTGCAACTTCGATGGAGTGCTGCAAAACGTTCTGGCCATAGCTGGTGCGGTAACGCAGACGGCCGAGAATCTTGACCAGTTCGGGATGGATGCCGTGAATGCCGGTCTCGAAGGTTGCGCGCTCACCCTCGCTCTTGATGATCTGCTCCACCTCGCGGCGGGATTTTTCCACCATTTCCTCAATGCGGGCGGGATGGATGCGACCGTCCACAATCAGCTTTTCAAGCGCCAGACGCGCGATTTCGCGGCGTACCGGGTCGAACGAGGAAAGCGTGATGGCTTCGGGCGTGTCGTCGATAATCAGGTCGACGCCCGTGAGCGTTTCGAGTGTGCGGATATTGCGGCCCTCGCGGCCGATGATGCGGCCCTTCATTTCATCGTTGGGCAGCGGTACGACCGAAACGGTCGCTTCGGAAACATGGTCGGCGGCGCAGCGCTGGATGGCGGTCGAGATGATTTCACGCGCAGTCTGCTCGCTTTCGTCCTTGAGCTTCTGCTGAATCTCGCGCAGCTTGACGGCTGCATCGTGTGTCGCCTCGGACTCAATCGAGGCAACCAGCATTTCACGTGCTTCGTCGCGGGTCATGCTGGCAATCTGCTCGAGTTTTTCCAGCTGCTCAGCCTTGATGCGGGACAGCTCTTCTTTTTCCTTCTGGGTCGCTTCCAGCTGGCGCGTCAGCTCTTCGTTCTTACGGTCGAGCGTGTCGCTCTTTTTATCGAGCGCTTCTTCGCGCTGAATCAGGCGGCGTTCGAGCTGCTGGGTTTCGTTGCGGCGCTCCTTCAGTTCGCGGTCAGCTTCGGTGCGCTGCTTGTGGATTTCATCCTTAGCTTCCAGGATAGCTTCGCGTTTTTTTGTCTCACCGGCTTTAATGGCTTCGTTGATGATGCGTGTCGCTTCGGTCTCGGCGGAGCCGATCTCCTTTTCTGCAACGCTCTTGCGGTACAGAAAACCGATGACAATGCCCACAACGAGACACACAATACCGGCTATGATCGGAATGATGATGTCGGTCATATTTTTGGTGTGTCCTCCTATTTCTAATTTTGTGATTGGGAGGCAGCACCGGTTTGGGCGAAAAAACGGCTTGCGCGGTATCTTTCGGCAAAATGGGACGCAGATTTGCAGCAATGGCAATATATATCGCAAATCATGCGGAAAATAATGACAAAAAATGGCGCAACAGGCCGATCATTCACAGACAAACAGGCGCGGCCCTGCGTAGCAAATGGCGCTAAAAACGCCGGGTTATAATGCCTTTGAAAAAAGCCCTGCGCGAAATTGCGCAGGCTATATTACAGCAGGTATTATACTACAATTTATTGTAAAGCCTGTTGGTCAAACTGTCAAGAAAAACCCATGCCATACCGTGCAGATTTTGGCGTATTTTGAGAACAGGCTGGCCGCGCCCTTGTGGAACAGTCGGCGATTTGCTATAATAAAACGAATATATCGGGAGGAACGCTTATGCACCAGTCTATGTGCCGCATTCAGCGCGGCCCGTTTGTTTATTATACCTGCCGCCGTCTGCCGGTGCGCCATGCCTTTACAACCAAATTCGGCGGTGTGAGCACGGGGCACTGCGAAAGCCTGAATCTTGGCTTTAACCGCGGGGATACCGAGGAAAATGTGCGCGAAAACTATCACCGTCTGGCGGAAGCGCTGGGCGTGGACGAAAACCGCATTACGCTGACCCGGCAGATTCACGAAACCGAAGTCTCGGTTGTCGGGGAGGAACAGGCTGGTATGGGCCTGACCCGTCCGATGGCGTGGCAGTCGGATGCCATTGTCACCGCGCTGCCCGATACGCCGATTTGCGGCTTTTACGCGGACTGCGTGGTCACGCTGCTGTACGACCCCGCGACCCACACCGCAGGCGTATGCCATGCAGGCTGGCGCGGTATGGCCGCGGGCATCCTGCCCAAGACCGTGGCGGTGATGGAGGAAAAGCTCGGAACAAGGCGCGAAAGCCTGCGCGCGGTGCTCGGGCCGTCCATCCGGCAGGAATGCTTTGAAACCGATGCGGATGTGCCCGAGGCAATGGAACAGCAGCTCGGCGCTCTGGTGCATCCTTATATTATGGAGAAAGGCCCAAAGTTCCATGTGGATTTGCAGGGAATCGGCGTTCAGCTGCTGCGGGACGCAGGCCTTGAGCCGGAAAACGTAATTGACAGCGGTATCTGTACCATGTGCCGCTCGGATGAATTCTGGTCGCACCGCAAGACGCACGGCCTGCGCGGCGTGCAGGGCGGCGTGATCTGCCTGTAACCGAAAGGAAGTCCGGTTTATGAAATGGAAAAAAGGCGTGCTCGCCGCGTTCCTTGCAGCGCTGTGCCTGCTGAGCGCCTGCGGTCTGCCCGATCTGGGCGGCGAGGATGCGCCGGTTGACAATGTCAAGGTGTCGGATGCGTATTTCGGCCTGGCGTGGTATCAAAACGGCACACTCAATCCAGTGCTGGACAACACCAGCATCAACCGCGTGCTGTGCGAGGCACTGTATGAGGGACTGTTTGAGGTCACCTCGAACTTTACGGCGGAAAATGTGCTGTGTGAATCGTATACGGGCGACGGCACAACCTTCACCTTTACCCTGCGGGATGACGTAACCTTCTGGTCGGGCGAAAAACTGACCGCGCGCGACGTAGTCGCAAGCCTGCAGACGGCGCAGTTTAACGAGGCTTCGCCGTTTCACAACCGATTGACGGAGGTTTCCTCCATCGAGGCGGTGAGCGAACGCGAGGTGCGTATCGTGCTCACCTCGCCCAATATCAATTTCCCGCGTCTGCTGGATATCCCGATTTACCGGCAGGGCTCGGCCGACAGCGGCACCTTTGCCGACGGTACCGGCCCGTTCCAGCCGGTTGAGCAGGATCGGCACTGGACGCTGGAGGCCAACGAGAACTGGCACGGCGGCTTCCTCGGCTCCATCCGCACGATTACGCTGGTGACAATGACGCGCGCAGACGCGGCGATGTCCAGCTTCCAGACGGGCGATGTGTCTCTGATGCGCGCGGCGCGTATCTCGCCCGATCCCCCGTCGGTTGGCGGCTCGGTGGATACCGTGCAGACAACCAGCGCGTCGCTGCACTATCTGGGCATCAATCACGCGAACAGTCAGCTGGCCAATGCCAAGGTGCGGCAGGCGCTGAGTGCCGCACTTTCGCGGCAAAGCCTGTGCGCGACACAGCTGCAAACTTTTGCCGACCCCGCGGTGCTGCCGGTCAATCCGCAGCCGGCGGATGAAAATCTGACGCTCAACATGTCGGCGGACGCAACCAGAGCGGCGCAGCTGCTGCGGGAAGGGCTTGGCGGCGAAACCGACACAGATGAGACGGATACGTCCGACCAATCCGGCGATACGGATGGGTATGACAATACCGACGAGGCGGATACCGGCGACCAAAATACCGACGGGTATAATGATACGGATGGCGGGGAAGATACGGACATCAGCACCGCTGCGCTGGGCACCGGCGGACAAACGCTGTCCATTCGTCTGCTGGTCAATTCGGACAACGCTTTTAAGGTTGCGGCTGCCGAGCAGATTGCCGCCTCCTGGAACGCACTGGAAGGCGTGACCGTGACCGTGGACAAGCAGCCGTATGAGACGTTTGTCTCCATGCTGCAATCCGGATCGTTTGACGTATACTATGGAGAAACACAGCTGACTGCGGACTTTGACCTGCGTCCGCTGTTGTCCTCGGGCGGCAGCCTGAACTATGGCGGCTATTCGAGCGCGGACATGATGGCGGCAATCGCGGCGGCGCGCAGCGGTGAAAATGTTTCCGGCTTCTACAGTCTGTTTTTGGAGCAGATGCCCATCATTCCGATTGCGTTTGAGCGCGGGCAGATCATTATTCGCAAGGGTCTTATCGACAATTATACGCCCTCGCCGTATAATGCGTTTGCAGGGCTGGAAACGTGGACGACTTCATAAAGGAAAAAAAATCCCCGGAAAAGCCGCCGTTTGCGGTGGAACACCGACGCGGTTTGGCGGATATAGGAGATATTTCATGGCAGAAAAGGTAGTATTGGGACTTTCGGGCGGTGTGGACTCCGCTGTGGCCGCGGCGCGGCTACGGGATAAGGGCTATGAAGTGCACGGCCTGTTTTTGGAGGTGGGTCTCGGCGGCGAGGAAGCCGCTCAGCACACGGCGGACGATTTGGGTATTCCGCTTTATATCGCACACCGGCGCGAGGCGTTTGAGCAGCAGATTTGCGGTTATTTTGCCGATTCTTTCCGCAATGCGCGCACACCGAACCCGTGCGTGATGTGCAATCCGCTCATCAAATTCCGCGCACTGACCGACTACGCCGACGAAATCGGCGCGGCATATGTCGCCACCGGACACTATGCGCGCACGGGACGTGATGCTCAGGGCCGCGCGCTGCTGCGGCGTGCCCGCGCGGAAAAGGATCAGAGCTACATGCTGTACCGACTGCCGCGCAAAACAGTGGCTCGCTGTCTGTTTCCGCTGGGCGAAGCGGAAAACAAAGCGGAAGTGCGCGAAAACGCGCGTGAAATTGGCCTTTCTGTGTCGGAAAAGCCGGACAGCATGGATGTGTGCTTCATCCCGGATGGGGATGTACAGGGCTGGCTGGAGCGTCACGGCGCGGACTGCCCGTCGGGCAACTTCGTGGACGAAAACGGCAAGGTGCTCGGACGGCACAAGGGCATCCACTGTTATACGGTCGGCCAGCGCAAGGGGCTGGGCGTCGCGGCGGAGGGACGGCTGTTTGTGCATGAGCTGCGGCCGGCGACCAACGAGGTCGTTTTGTCGCTTGAGGACGTGTACCGCAGCGAGATTGCCGTGCGGGACGTGCATTATATCGCGTCGGAATACGCGGAAAACGGTCCGTTTGCCTGCGAGGTGCGCGTGCGCTTTTCGCGCCACAGTGACCGCGCGACCGTCTATCCGGATGGCAAGAACGCGCGTATCGTGTTTGAGGATGCGGTTCGCGCCCCGGCTGCGGGACAGAGCGCAGTGCTGTACGACGGCGATATCGTCATCGGCGGCGGGTTTATCGAGTAAAAAAATGGCGGCTTGCCGCCATTTTCTTTTGGAATTGCGCGGGGCGCGTGGAAGGGGGAAAACAATGCGGGAAAATCATATTTTGCAGGGCCATCTGCTTGGGGCGTTCACTGTGCTGGTTTGGGGCACGACCTTTGTTTCAACCAAGGTGCTGCTGCGCACCTTTTCGCCGGTGGAAATCATGGTCACGCGCTTTGCGCTGGGGTTTGCGGCACTGTTGATTGCGTCGCGCGGCTGGATGCGCGCCAAGGAAAAACGGCATGAAATCCTGTTTGCTCTGGCAGGTCTGAGCGGTGTGACACTGTATTTTCTGATGGAAAACATCGCACTGACCTACATATCGGCTTCGCTTGTCGGTATCATCGTGGCAGCGGCGCCGCTGTTTACCGCATTGTTCGCTGCGCTTTTACTGCACGAGAAGCTCGGCCGCTGGTTTTTCTGCGGCTTTGTCTGCGCGATGGCGGGGGTGGCGCTCGTTTCGCTGGCGGGCGTGAGCGAGCTGCATTTCAGTCCGCTGGGCGCGCTGCTCGGCGTGGGCGCTGCACTGGTCTGGGGCGTGTACTCTGTGCTGATTCGGTATCTGGGCGCGGCGGGCTATGCCACCGTGCCGCTGACCTGCCGTGTGTTCGGCTATGGTCTGCTGTTTCTGCTCATTCCAGCGTTTTTGGAGGGTTTTCCGGCAGGACCGGCGGCATGGCTCGAGCCGGTGCATCTGGCAAACCTGCTGTTTCTCGGGTTGGGCGCATCCGCAACCTGCTTTGCGACGTGGAACCGCGCAGTATTTCTGCTCGGTCCGGTGCGTACCAGCGCGTATATCTACGCGACTCCGATTGTGACCATTATCAGCTCGGCGCTCATCCTGCACGAAACAATGACCCCGTCCATGTGGCTGGGCACGGCGCTTGCGCTTGGCGGATTGGTGCTGTCCGAACGCGATGGTACCAAGAAAGAAAACAAGTCAAAACGGTGATTTGCGCGCCGTATGGCGCGTATTAAATAGAAAAGAACCGCCGGAAGGCGGTTCTTTTCTATGTGTTGCACGGCATGACCCTTCAATCGAACCTGCACGGTTCGATTGACATTAGTTAAATGCCTCGTCGTCCCGCTCCTCGAACATGCGGTGCACACGCGCGCGCAATTCAGGATAGCCTGCAAGCGTTGGGTCGGCCTGCAAAATCTGCTCGGCCTCCTCGCGCGCGCTCTGCATGAGCGCAAGGTCGGCAATCGGGTCGGCAATGTGCAGCGCGGGCAGACCGTGCTGCCGTCTGCCAAAAAAGTCGCCCGGGCCGCGCTGCGACAGGTCGGCGCGCGCAACCTCAAAGCCGTCGTTTGTTTTGCACAGGATTTTCAGTCGTTCGCGCGCGGTTTGCCCTTTATCTGCACCGAAGAAAATGCAGTAGGACTGCCGCGTACCGCGTCCGACGCGGCCGCGCAGCTGGTGCAGCTGGGACAAGCCGAAGCGGTCGGCGTCCTCAACGACCATCAGGTTGGCGTTCGGCACGTCCACGCCGACCTCAATGACGGTCGTGGCGACCAGAATATCGTATTCTTTCGCGGCAAATGCCTGCATCACGCGCTCTTTTTCCGCGCTTTTCATGCGTCCGTGCAGCACGGCAACGCGCCGGTGCGGCAGCATTTTTTGCAGGTCGACTGCGTGCTGCTCCGCGCTCTTGAGGTTCATTTCGCCCTCTTCGACCAGCGGACACACCACATATACCTGCCCACCCTCGCGAATCTGCTTGTCAATGAAGGCGGTGATGCGGCGGCGCATATTTTCGCCCACGGCGTAGGTTTCGACCGGCTGACGGCCGGGAGGGACTTCGTCGAGCACGGACACATCGAGGTCACCGTACAGAATGAGCGCAAGCGTGCGCGGGATGGGCGTTGCCGACATGACCAGCACATGGGGCGTCTGTCCCTTGGCGGACAGCGCGGCGCGCTGCGCTACGCCGAAGCGGTGCTGCTCGTCGGCCACGACCGCACCCAGCCGATGAAAGTTGACGCTCTGCTGGATGAGCGCGTGCGTACCGATGACAACCTGCGCCGCGCCGCTCTCGATGGCGGCGAGGGCAGCGCGCTTCTGCGCGGCATTCATTGAACCGGTCAGCAGGGTACAGGAGATGTTGAGTTTTTCCAAAAGTGGCGCCAGCGTTTCTGCGTGCTGCGCGGCGAGAATTTCAGTCGGCGCCATAAAGGCGGCCTGATAGCCGCTTTTGGCGGCAAGCGCGCACAGCGCCGCGGCGACAATTGTCTTGCCCGAACCGACATCGCCCTGCACCAGTCGGTTCATCGGACGGCCCGAAGCGCAGTCCGATGCGATTTCCCCGATGGCGCGGCGCTGCGCCCCTGTGGGCGAAAAGGGGAGCGCGGCAAAAAAGTCTGTAAGGGAGGCATCGGAAAAAATCAGTCCTGTGTCGGCGCGGCGGCGCTCCTTGAGCTGCTGTAAGCCGCAGCAAAGCAGAAATAACTCCTCGAACACCATGCGGCGGCGCGCGTCGCTTACATCTTGCGTCGACTGCGGTCGATGGATGGCGGCGAGCGCATCGGTGGCATCCGGCAGTTGGTACCGTGCGCGCAGCACTTCGGGCAGCGGGTCGGGCCAGTCGCCCGGCACCGCATCCAGCGCCGCTTCGGTCACGCGCGCCATATCGCGCTGGCTCAGCCCTGCGGTCAGCGGGTAAACCGGCACGATGCGGCCGGGGTGTTCCGCGTCGGGTGAAACTTTTTCCGACTGCGGCGAGACCAGCATGCGCGTGTGACCGTTTGCCTGTACGCGCCCGTAAAACACATATTCCTGCCCGACGCGCAGCAGTGCCGCGGCATAGGGGTTGTTGAAATAGGTGACGGGCAGTGAGCCGGATTCATCGAAGATGGTGCATTTGACCAGCGTCATGCCCTTGCGGATGTGGGTGGTTTTCGGCTCGGTGCCGACAACCGCACGGACAGCATACTTGCCGTCCTCTGTGATGTCCGCAATGGGGGTGATAGCCGTACGGTCCTCATAATCGCGCGGATAGGTTTCCAGTGCGTCACGCAGCGTGCGGATATGCAGTTTTTCGAACAAAGCCGCTTTTTTCGGGCCGACGCCCTTGACAAAGCGGATGCTGTCCTCCAGTGCGGGCATGGCAGCCTCCTTAGAAAATAGACGCGCGGCCGCCCGTGGGGCGGCCGAAGTAGAATATAACGGAAACTGTGTTTCCATCGAGCATGTTAGTATTCGCGGTAAACCGCTTTGACCACGCCGAGAATCTGGCAGCCTGTGCCGTCAATGGGGGGATAGGCGGGGTTCTCCGGCATCAGCCATACGCCGTCCGCCGTGATATTGAGCGTTTTACAGGTGGCTTCGTCCTCCAACAGGGCGATAACGATATCGCCGTTACGGGCTTGAATGTCCTGTCGGACGATAACCAGATCGTCGTCCATGATGCCCACGCCGATCATCGAATCGCCGCGGATGCGCAGGGCATAGTATTCTCCACCGTTTGCCGCAGGCTCAAACGGGACGTAGCCCACGTGCTCCTCGACCGCAAGGATCGGCATACCGGCGGTGACGCGGCCGAGAATGGGCACGCGCGTAACCATGGACGGGCCGCTGACCGGGGTCAGCGCGCGGGATTTGTGTTCGCTCGGCTCAAGGTAGCCCGCCTCCTGCAATTTTTTCAGGTGCGCGTGCACGGTGGAGGGTGAGCGCAGGTTCATTTCCGCGCAGATTTCGCGCACCGAGGGGGGATAGCCATGCTCAAGGGAAAATTCACTGATATAATCCAAAATCCGTTGCTGTTTGGCGGAGATTTTTTTCATATGGACGCACTCCTTGCTGTTGCCTTTCGGAACATACGTTCGTATTTTTTTCTATTATACCCTAAAATGCGCAGTAAAGCAAACATTTGTTTGTGAAAAAACGGAAAGAATTGCGAAAAACAGAAATCGCGTACATTTTCCTGTCAATTATTCGGAATTTTGTCAGGTCATCCGCAAAAAAATCACCGCTTTGCTTGTATTTGGACCGGTTTTGTTATATCATATAGACAGAAACGATTCGGACGGCTCGGCGCTGTGCAACACGTTTTATCTCAAAAAGCATCAAACGATCGCAGGGAGGGTTTTTTCTATGACGATCAAGACCGATCTTGGATATATTGAAATCACAAACGAGGTGATGGCAGGAATTGCGGGCTATGCGGCTTCCTCGTGCTTCGGCGTGAAGGGCATGACCATTCGCTCGATGTCGGACGGGCTGGCGCATCTGCTCGGACGCGATACCCAGTCGCGCGGCGTCAAGGTATCGGAGGCGCCGGACGGCGGCGTCAATATCGACCTGCACATCGCGGTCGAGCACGGCGTGAACATTGCGACTGTGTGCCGCTCGATCATCAGCGAGGTGCGTTACCATGTCGAGCGCTTGACCGGCGTGGATGTAAAGAATGTGGATATTTATGTAGAGAGTATCCGTGCGGACTGACGCGCGGCCAAAAAAGAATTCGGGGAGAGTTAAGTAAATGGCAGATCAGAAAATAGACGGCGCGCTGTTCCAGTCCATGGTGATCGAGGGCGCGCTTGCCATTGCCGAAAAGAAGGAACAGGTTAACGAACTGAACGTTTTCCCTGTGCCGGACGGCGATACGGGCACCAATATGTCCATGACGATGGGCTCGGCGATGACCGAGATGGAAAAGCTGACCGAGCCAACGCTGGCGAAAGCGGTCGACACGACGGCATCCGCGCTGCTGCGCGGCGCGCGCGGCAATTCGGGCGTCATTTTGTCGCTGCTGTTCCGTGGCGTGGCGAAAAAACTGCGTGAAACCGATGCGGCGGGCGGTCGTGAACTGGCGCTGGCGCTGCGCGAGGGTGTGGAAACTGCGTATAAGGCGGTCATGAAGCCGGCGGAAGGCACGATTTTGACCGTATCGCGCGTGTCTGCGCAGCAGGCGGTCGAAGCCTGTCAGGCCGAGCCGGACCTGTCGGCTGAGCAAGTGCTCGAAACCGTGCTCACCTGCGGACGGCAGGCGCTGGAGGAAACCGTGCATCAGAATCCCGTGCTGGAAAAGGCGGGCGTGGTGGACGCGGGCGGCTTCGGCTACCTGACCATTCTGGAGGGCATGCTGGACGCGCTGCGCGGCATCCACAAGGAGCGCACCGCTGTCGAGCCGACCAAGGCAGCCGCAGACTTTGGGGCGATTGCGGATGAGGATATCACCTTCACCTACTGCACTGAGTTTATTGCCGCGCGCAAGGACAAGGCGCGCAACGTCGGTCGTCTGCGCGCGATTCTCAGTGAAATCGGCGACAGTCTGGTGGTGGTTGAGGATGACGATATCGTCAAGGTGCATGTGCACACCGACCAGCCCAACAAGGCGCTCGAGGAGGGCCTCAAGTTCGGCCCGCTGCTGACCGTTAAGATTGAGAATATGCGTGAGCAGCACACCGCCAAGGTCATCGAAGGCACGGCGGATGCGCCGGCCGAGCGTGTCATTGTTCCGGCGGAAAAGAAATTCGGCTTTGTCGCGGTTGCCGCGGGCGACGGACTGAAAAGCGTATTTACCGACTTGGGTGTCGACGTAGTCGTGCAGGGCGGACAGACCATGAACCCCTCGACCGATGACATCGTGCGCGCGGTGGACGCGGTTCCGGCGGAAATCGTGTTTGTGCTGCCCAATAATAAGAATATCATTATGGCGGCGGAGCAGGCAGTGCACCTGTCGGAAGAGAAAAAGATTGTCGTCGTGCCGACCAAGACCATTCCGCAAGGCATGTCTGCGATGCTGGCGGTTGACCCGGACGGGGAGGATGAAAACCTGCTGGCGCAGGCGATGCGCGACGCGGCGGCGCATGTGCGCAGCGGTCAGGTGACTTATGCCGCGCGCGACAGTGAGTTTGACGGCAAAAAGATTAAGCAGGGTGAGTATCTGTCGCTCAGCGAAGGCAAGCTGTGCGCGAGCGGGCGCGAGGCTTCGGTCATTAAAAAGCTCGTGCGCGAGATGGTAAGCGACGACAGCGCGTTTGCCACGGTCATTTACGGCGAAGGCATAAGCGCGGAGCAGGCTGCTGAGGTAGAGGCGCTGCTGCGCAAGGAGAACAAAGAACTGGAAATCTCGGTCATCGACGGCGGACAGCCGGTGTACTATTATATTCTTTCCGTAGAATAAACAAAAAGAAGAGCGCCTCCCTGCGGGGGAGGCGCTTTGTTTTGGAGTGAAATCATGTCAGTATTCGATATTTTCAAAAAGCTCGACGAGCAGAAAGCCGCAGCGGCGGCGCAGCCCATTGAGTGGCTGGTGGTCGGGCTGGGAAACCCCGGCAGCAAGTACGACAACACGCGCCACAACGCGGGCTTCCGCGCGCTGGAAAGCTACTGCGCGCGCAGCGGCTGCAAAATCGACAAAATGAAGTTTAAGGCGGTTGTCGGGGAGACGACGCTCGGCGGCGCGCGCGTGCTGCTGATGAAGCCGCAGACCTTTATGAACCTGTCGGGAGAGGCAGTGCGCGATGCAGCGGCCTTTTACAAAATTCCACCCGCGCGCATCATTGTGCTGTCGGATGACGTTTCGCTCGACGTGGGCACGCTGCGCGTGCGCCCGAAAGGTTCGGCAGGCGGGCAGAACGGCTTGAAAAACATCATTTATCATCTCGGCAGCGAGGAGTTTCCGCGCGTCAAAATCGGTGTGGGGAAAAAGCCGCATCCGGAGTACGACCTCGCCGCATGGGTACTGAGCAAGTTTACCGCCGATGAGCAGAAGGCCATCGATAAGGCCTGCGCGGATGCGGTGGACGCAGCTGCCTGCATCATTGCCGAAGGCTGTCCTGCGGCAGCGCAGAAATTTAACGGAAAACGCATCTGAGTAGGAAAAAGGGACGTGCCGGACACGTCCCTTCCTTACTGGAAATCTTTTTTGTTTATTCACCGCAGCCGGCACAGCCACAGCAGTCCGTGCAGCCGCACGCCGCCTCGGCTGCCTTGCGGTCCTCATATTCCCGCAGGGTGCCCTCTGTGATGTGGCTGAGCGCCGCAATGCGTTCGTTGACCATATCCCACAGGCACATGGGCAGATGGTCGCGGTGACCGCGGTGGATGGTCACGCATTCAAAGCAGTTGCCATGATGCGGGCAAGGCTGACGGCATGGGCAGTGGTCGCCTGCCTCGCGCACCTGCCGCAGGAATTCCTGCTTGATACGCCATGCTTCCTCTTTTTTGCCCTCACGGTCTAGCTTGTCCTGCAAAATGGCAAGTTCGTTGCCGTCAATCTGCATGTTTTTGCGCCTCGCTTTCCTATGTTCCCGCTTAGCATAGCAAAAAAGAAGGGCCGCGTCAAAACCTTTGCAAAGGGAAATAATCGATTTGTATGAGGTGCACAAAAAACGGACGAATTTTCTGGCAATTTGCGCGGGCAGTAGTGACTTGAAAAAGCGCGCCCTGTTTGTTACAATGTTAACAACAAGTGAACATCGTCCTCGTTGTGATTGGATTGTTACCGTGTTGGCGGGCAAAACCAAATTTCTCGCGGCCGGCCTGAAAAAGGAATACCCGGCGGTGCAGGAGTTTGGTTGTTTTTATTTTTCGGGCGGTATGCCGGTTTCTTTCTGTCTCGGTCTTATTATGCGGATTTTCGTATGGTTTTGCAGCAGAAAGGACATACTTTGCCGGGAAAGCGTGACGGAGGCGGTGATTTGCTGATAGTGCAAAGAGCGAAAAGTCATTCTTAAAAATGTAAATGATAGAAAGGAAAATGCAATTATGAAAACCGTAGAGTACACCATTAAGGACGAACTCGGCATTCACGCGCGCCCGGCAGGCATGCTGGTCAAGGAGGCGGCGCAGTTCAAGTCCTCCATCAAGATTGCCGGCCCGAAGAAGGAAGTAGATGCAAAGCGCATCATGGGCGTGATGAGCATGGGCGTCAAGCAGGGCGATACGGTCAAGCTGACCATTGAGGGCGAGGACGAAGAAGCAGCAGCAGCTGCGCTCGAGAAGTTCCTGACGGAAAACCTGTAAGAAAACCGGTGCTGTTATCGGATGCCAGCGTCGCCGGATGCGCCGCAGCCATGCTGGATGCAATCGGCGGCCGGGACAATGTGATTTCCGTTGAATATTGCATGACACGTCTGCGTTTGCATCTGCGGGAAGCCGCAGCGGCGGATGAGGCAAAGCTGCGCGCAGCGGGCGCTGCGGGAGTGCTGCATTGGGCAGATGGGGAAGTGCATGTCATCATCGGACCGCTTGCACGGTCGCTGGCGCGTGAGATGGAAACACTGGTCAAATAGAAAAGCCTGTCCTTCTGCGGCAGTGGGAGGCGCGGGTGTTCCTCAAGCAGCTGAGGCGGGCGAACGCCCGCCTTTGTTTTTTTTTGACGGCAGATGTTTGGACAAAGAGAGAGGTATTGAATATGAAAATCATTCGTGCAAAGGACTATAACGACATGAGCCGCAAGGCAGCCAACATTATCTCGGCGCAGGTTATTCTCAAACCGGATTCCGTGCTGGGCCTTGCCACCGGCTCATCCCCGATTGGCATTTATGAGCAGCTCATCAAGTGGTACAACAAGGGTGATGTGGACTTTGGCGAGTGCACTACCTTTAATCTGGATGAGTACCGCGGCCTGACTGCTTATCACGACCAGAGCTATCACTATTTCATGCACAAGAACTTTTTTGATGCCATTAACGTGCCGGAAAGCCGCATCAACCTGCCGGACGGGGCACAGATGGACGCGGAGCGCGAGTGCGAGCGCTATGATGCAGCAATTCAGGCGGCCGGCGGCATTGATTTGCAGCTGCTTGGCATGGGGCTGAACGGACATATCGGCTTTAACGAGCCGGACGATTACTTCTCCAAGGGCACGCATTGCGTTGACCTGACTGAGTCCACCATCGAGGCGAACAAGCGCTTCTTCGAGTCCGCGGACGATGTGCCGCGTCAGGCATATACCATGGGCGTACAGACTATCATGCTGGCACGCCGCATCGTGATCGTCGTTTCGGGCGAGAACAAGGCCGACATCGTGCGTCAGGCATTCTTCGGCCCGGTTACTCCGCGTGTACCGGCCTCCATTTTGCAGCTGCATACCGATGTGTCCGTCGTAGCGGACGAAGCCGCGCTTTCCAAGAGCATGGATCTGCTGTAAGCTGCGTGCGCGTATATGGAGTTTAAAAATCTCAGGATTTATCAACCGGACGGTACTTTTCGCACGGGCGGGCTGGTGCTCTCGGGTGATCGGATTGCGAATGCGCCGGTGTCGGTGGATGCCTGCGATATGGATGGTCTATATGCAATTCCGGGGCTGATCGATATCCATTTTCATGGCTGCATGGGCTATGACTTTTGTGACGGGACGGAGCAGGCGATTTCAGCCATCGCGCGGTATCAGGCAGAGCATGGTGTGTGCGCGATTTGTCCGGCGACCATGACCTATCCGGAGGAAAAGCTGTCTGTCGTGATGCAGGCTGCTGCGGCGTATCGCACAGAGCGGTGCGGCGCGGCGCTGGTGGGCGTCAATCTGGAGGGGCCGTTTCTCTCTCCTGCGCGGAAAGGTGCACAGAACGGCGCATGGCTGCAAAATCCGGACGCCGACCTGTTTCGCCGCTTGCAGGAGCAGGCGCAGGGTCTGATTCGTCTGTGTGAAATTGCACCCGAGCTTCCGGGCGGACTGGACGTAATCGGGGAACTGGCGGGCGAGGTGCGCCTGTCGCTGGCACATACCGAGGCGGATTACGATACCGCGTGTGAGGCGTTCCGGCGCGGCGCGCGCGAGGTTACGCATCTGTTTAATGCCATGCCGCCGCTGACACACCGCGAACCGGGTGTTATCGGTGCGGCGCTCGACAACGACGAGGTCGGCGTGGAGCTGATTTCGGACGGCTGTCACGTGCATCCGTCGGCTGTGCGCGTGGCGTTCCGTCTGTTTGAAAACCGGATGATCCTGATTTCGGACAGCATGTCTGCAACCGGGCTGGACGATGGAGAATACACTCTCGGCGGGCAGGAAGTGTCCGTGCGGAATGGCCGTGCAACCTTGCGCGGTGGCACGACGCTGGCCGGTTCGGTTGTCAACCTGTTTGAGTGCATGCGCCGTGCCGTACAGATGGGCATTCCGCTTGGGCAGGCGGTGCGCTCAGCGTCAACCAATCCGGCACGGGCTATCGGTGTTCAGCACGATTACGGCACGCTTGAGCCGGGTAAACTGGCCAACATTATTCTGCTTGATGAGGATTTGAACATCAATACGCTCATCCTGCGCGGGCAGATTATGTGACTATGCGAAAAAAGGCTTCGGGAATGATCCTGAAGCCTTTTTTGCGCGCCTTGACCGTGGCGGGTGTTTATGCTACGATAACCATATCCAAGGAAGGGAAAAGGCCGTATGATTCAGTGTTTTGTCAAAAAGGAATATGCTGCGCCGTTCGGCCTTTTGTGCATGCCGCGCCTGTTTTCGGTCAGTCGGACGGACGAAAAGGCGTCGGCACATCCGCGTGTCATGCACGCACATGACGACTTGGTCGAGGTGGTGCTCGTGCGCGGCGGCGAAAGCCGGTATTACGTGGGCGGCACGCCGTATGATGCGCGCCGCGGCGATTTGTTCATCTTCAACAGCCGTGTTGTGCATGATGAGCCTTCCGGACCGGACCGGCCGGTTGCCACGGTTAGTCTGGCGCTGGGCGGTCTTGCCGTACCCGGCCTGCGGGCAAACGCCCTGATTGCGGAGGACGCTTCGCCTGTCTGCCACTTGAACGAAACGCAGACCGTGCGGCTGGAGCGGCTGTATGACGTGTTGTATGATGAGCTGACCGCAGGCAACGATGACGGCGCGCATCACCTGCTCATGGCGGTATTGTCTTTGGTGCAGCAGTTCCGCGCCGCAGCGGCGGACGGTCGCGCCGCCGGCGAAAATGCGTTTGCCCAGCGCATCAAGGACTATATTGACGCGCACTTTGCCGAGGAGTTTTCGCTCCAGCAAATGGCCGGAGCGCTGCATGTCAGTCCGTACTATCTGGCGCACGTCTGCAAGGAGGCGACCGGCTATTCGCCCCTGCAATATGTGCTGCGCCGCCGCATTGGTGAGGCACAGACCCTGCTCATCACGACCGACCTGCCCGTCACGCGCATTGCCGCGCAGGTGGGGTATGATAACCCCAGCCATTTCAACGCCCAGTTCTCCAAGGCGGTCGGCATGTCGCCGCGCACCTTCCGGCGCGAGTATGTCTATCACGCCTGAACGCCGACCGCAAGAATTTGAAAGTTTGCTTGACACAGCCGCGAAAACGCGGCTGTTTTTTTGCCAACAAATCGCAAGAACGCTCTGGTTTTTCGGCGCATCCGGCAGTAAAATAAAGGCAACAAAACGACAGAGGGCGCGTCAGGGCGTCCGCATGAGAGTGAAAAGGAGAATGCGGTATGAAAACGGTCAAAGTGGGTTCGGTCGGTCTGGGCCGTCTGGGTTACGAGCATGCATGCAACCTGGCAGCGCAGGTGCCGGGCTGTGAGCTGGCAGCGGTCTGCGATGTGGATGAGAAGCGCGTGAAAGAGGTTGCTGAGGAGCTGGGCGTACCCTATACTTATACAGATTTTGAAGAGATGTGCCAAAACCCGGAGCTGGATGCGATTGTCATCGTTTCTCCCTCCTTCCTGCACTGCGGGCAGATTGAGATTGCGATGAAAAATGGAAAGCATGTGTTCTGTGAGAAACCGCTCGGCACGGACGTTGCTCAGTGCAAGGACGCGGAAAAGGTTGTCGAAGCGCATCCGGACCTGATTTTCCAACTGGGCTTCATGCGCCGGTTTGACAAGTCCTATGTCGAGGCAAAGCGCAAAATCGACAACGGCGATATCGGCAAGGTGGTGCTGGTGCGCTCGTACACGCAGGACCCGCGCTCGACCATTGAGTCTACGCTCAAGTTCGCGCCGCACTCGGGCGGCCAGTTCCTCGACATGTGCGTGCATGACATCGACCTCATCCGCTGGTTCACCGGCTCGAATGTCAAGAACGTATGGGCGATTGGCGGGGTGTTTGAGTTTGACCTGTACAAGGAGCTGAACGACGCAGACAACGCCGCCGCGACCATCCAGATGGACAACGGCGCAATGGGCTTCATGTTCACCAACCGCACACACGCGGCGGGCAGCAATGTCGAAACCGAAATCATCGGCACGCACGGCACGCTGCGCATTGCAAATGTCGGTGCGAAGAACCTGCTCAACATTGTTGACGAGTACGGCTCGCGCGAGGAGTACTATCCGGATTTCATGAGCCGCTGGCATGAAGCGTTTGTGGCCGAAATGGTCGCTTTCACCGGCCATGTGCGCGAAAACACCAAGCCCTCCGACCTGACTGTGTACGACGGCACGGCGGTATCCGAGGCGGCTTACCGCTGCAAGGAGTCCTTTGAAACCGGCAAGATGCTGCCAATTCGGTAAAAGACATCGATCAAACCGTATAGGTTCGATCGAGAGGCCGTGCCACGCGGACACCGCCTATACGCGATTTTGCACGCCTGTGTGGTACACAAAATCGCGTCCTTGTATCAAATTTGAGGCGTATGTCCTCGCATTTAATGAAAAAGAACCGCCAAACGGCGGTTCTTTTCTTGACAGGCTGAGGCTTTCCGATCGGAAAGCCTCTTTTTGTTTAGATGAATTAAATTGTGAAAAGACCGAACACCTTGGTAGCCAGCTCAGTGGCGAGAATGACCACCAGCATAACCGGCGCAATCCAGCGTACCATAACGCGGTGCAGCGCTTCGCGGTGGAAGGAGCCTGCGCCTTCCTTCACCTCGTCCGCGATGACCTTGGTACCAACCACATGACCAATCAGGATGCAGGTCAGGAATGCGACAATCGGCATGAGCACCGAATTGGAGATAAAGTCGAAGAAGTCGAGGAACTGCATGCCGATGATGGTAACGCCCGCCCACGGACCGTAACCCAGGCAGGACGGCACGCCGAACAGCAGGACGATGACCATAACACATAGGGTTGCGGGCTTGCGTCCCATGTGTGTTTTGTCCATGACGACCGACACAATGGTTTCCATCAGAGAAATCGAGGAGGTCAGCGCCGCAAACAGCACCAGCAGGAAAAACACGGTGCCGATGATAGAGCCGAAATGCATGGATTCAAATACCATCGGCAGTGTAATAAACATCAGGCCGGGACCGGCGTTGATTGCCGTCGGATCGCCGCCGTTAAAGGCCACGACCGCCGGAATGATCATCAGGCCGGCAATAAAAGCAAACAGCGTATCAAAAACCTCAATCTGCGTGACCGAGTGCTCCAGCAGGTTTTCCTTCTGCATATATGAGCCGTAGGTGATCATAATACCCATGGCAAGCGACATCGAATAGAACAGCTGGCCGAGCGCGCCAAGCACGGTCGACGCCGAGAACTGCGAAAAGTCGGGCAAAAGATAGTATTTCAGGCCGGTCATTGCACCGTCGATGGTCAGCGAGTAGACCGCGACAACCACGCTCAGTACTGCCAGAACCGGCATCATAATGCGGCTGGCCTTTTCAATGCCTTTTTCCACACCAAAGATGACTACAACGGTTGTCAGCAGCACATAAATCAAAAACCACGGGGTCGGGCCGCTGAAATCCAGCATGGTGGCCGGAATAGAGCCTGCGTCAAAGCCGATAAAATTATTGAAGAAGCCGCCGTTGTCGGCTGCGGTCAAACCGTTGCCGGTGAGGAAGGTGGCCAGATATTTCATGACCCAGCCGCCGATGACGCAATAGTAGGGGGTGATGATAACCGGCACGAATGTCGCAATCCAGCCGAGAAAGCCGAAGCGACGGTCAAGCGCCTTATACGCCCCGATGCAGGACAGGCGGGTTTTACGGCCAATGGCAATTTCGGTAATCATCAGCGCAAAGCCGAAGGTAACCGCCAGAATAATATACACCAGCAGGAAAATACCGCCGCCGTATTGTGCGGCCAGATACGGAAAACGCCATAGATTGCCCAGACCCACCGCAGAACCGGCCGCCGCCAGCACAAAGCCGATGCGGCTGGAAAAGCTGCTTCTTGATTTCTGTTCCATTTTTTGCAAACTACTCCCTTACATGTTTCTTTCTCTTTGCTGCCGCAAGAGCAGCGGGAACGCTATTCCGTGAGGTTGAATTCGCCGAGGAACTGCCATGCGCGCAGCAGATTATCCAGATGGTAGTTGCCGACAATATCCGCCGTACTTTGCGGCGCAGCGCAGATGCCGTCCGGCGCGGTCAGACCGAGCAAGGTCAGCCGCTGTGCGTTTTCCGGCGACAGACGTCCCTTTTCGTCCATCGCGCACAAGGCGTTCAGCTCCTGCCAGATGCTTTGCGCGAGCTTTTCGCAGCCGCGCAGAAAGATGGCCTGTTGGGTGTGGCTGTGCGAGCGAAACGCGCGCTGCTTCTCAAAAATGGTAAGTTCTCCTGCGATGCGCTCGAGCTGCGCCGCCAGCGGCGACAGGTCCGGATATCGCCCATACAGCACGCGTTCGCTGACATAGGCGGGTACCGATTGCTGAAAATGCCGCAGCAGGTCGGAGATACGG
This sequence comes from Agathobaculum sp. LCP25S3_E8, assembly GCF_052117165.1. Taxonomy (NCBI): domain Bacteria; kingdom Bacillati; phylum Bacillota; class Clostridia; order Eubacteriales; family Butyricicoccaceae; genus Agathobaculum; species Agathobaculum sp. LCP25S3_E8. The sequence goes on along the minus strand of NZ_JBQKJR010000003.1, from coordinate 96,553 downwards.
CGGCTGTTATTGTATGGCTTGATGGCAATGTTGATGACCAGTGCTGTGGCAAGGCCGATGGTGGTGTCAAGCAAACGATTGAAGCCGTACTGAAAGGCGTCGCCGGTTGGTGACACACAGATGGAAACGAACACGATGCAGGACAGCGGCACGGCAAAGTGCAGCCGCAGCCGGACACACAACAGTATCAGCACGATTAGCCCCAGTCCAATCCCCACATAACGAAAATTTGCCAGCAGGCTGACAAACAGTGCGCCGAACCCTGCGCCAAGCAGGATGCCGGTCAGCTGCGTGCGGCAGGTTTCAAAGGCGTCACCCACCGTGCGGCTCATCGCGCTGATGGCGCCGATGGCGGCGAAAATCAATGATGTCGAGCCGCGCAGGTCAGCGAAAAACAGTGCCAGCGCTACAGCAAGACCGGTCTTGACGGTCCGCAGTCCAATGTGCGGGACAAACCGTGCCAACGTTTCCTTCTCCTCCGGAATAAAATAATGAAGCTATTGTATCATAAAAGCGGGTTTTTCACAAGATATTTGCAGGGAAAAGCCGGGTATGCTATAATTATTTTAACGTCCTATCAGAATGGAGAGATGAGTTTTCATGAAGACATACCGTTTTGGCGTGCTGGGCGCGGGCAATATGGGAATGGCGATAGCGGAAGGCGCGGTTCGAGCCGGATTGCTGGCGCGGGATCAGGTGCTGCTGTTCAACCGCAGTGAGGATAAGCGCGCGGCGCATCACGCCTGCGGCTATGCCGTCACGGGGAATTATACCGAGGTCTACACCGCGTGCGAAACCGTGCTGCTTGCGGTCAAGCCACAGAATTTTGACGAAATTCTGCCGGTGTTGGGTAAACACGGCGGAGAAAAACCGCTGGTGGTGTCGATTGCCGCGGGTGTGACGTTCGCCAAGATGGAGCGGGCGCTCGGCGCAGACACGCCGATTATCCGCGTGATGCCTAATACGCCGCTGATGCTCGGCGAAGGCGCCACCGAGCTGGTCAAAAACGCGGTGGCAACCGATGCGCAGCTGGCGCAGATTCGTGCGCTGTTCGACACCATGGGCGTGACCGTGGTATTCGATCGCGAGGACATGCTCAACGAGGTCATTCCGTATGCGGGCTCTGCTCCGGCTTATATCTATGCCTTTGCCGATGCGATGGTTAAAAGTGCACAGGAACACGGCATCGATCCGGCGGATGCGCTCAAATTGTTCTGCCAGACGATGATTGGCTCGGCAAAAATGCTGCTGGAGGGCGATAAAACGCCCGCGGAGCTGATACGCGCGGTCTGCTCGCCGGGCGGCACGACGATCGAAGCAATGCGGGTGCTTGAGGCATGCGGTCTTGCCGATATGCTGGCGCAGGCGAACGATAAATGCATTGCGCGCGCCTATGAACTGGGCAAATAACCGGATGCCGCCATTGACTTTGCCGCAAGTGTATGATAAAGTTAAATAAATATTCCGCATCACTTTGAGAGGAAGTGGATTCTTTGAAAAATTCGACGAAAATCAAAGCGACCCTGCTGCTGACCAGCCTTGCGTGTGCGGCCGGTGCGACGGCGGCGCTTATGCTGCTTCAGAAAAAGCGCGAAGAGGAAGTTTACCACGAGGCGGAGCTCAAGGCCATGGATGAGCTGGAAGAAATGATGCGCGAGGAATCCGACTGCGCTTCCTGCGCCTGCGCAGAGGAGTGCGCGGCGGTAGACGACGCTTATCAGGATTCGTTCGACGACCAGACACCGGAAGAGGATGAGAAGGCCGAGGAGGAAAAACCCGAGGAGAAGGCTTCTGAGGAAGCGGCAACCGAAGAATAAGCGGCAGCGGGCGGAGGTTTTCCCCTTCGCCCGCTGTTTTTATCAGAATATAAGGAGGAACTCCCATGATAGAATACGAAGGCCGCGTATTTCGGCCGCCTTCTGAGGCGTACAGCCTGATCGTGCAGGTCACGATTGGATGCAGTCACAATAAATGCACGTTTTGTGATATGTATAAGGAAAAGCGTTTTCGTGTGCGCAAAATCGAGGACGTCAAGCGCGATTTTGACGAGGCGCGCCGTATGTATCCGAATGTCCGGCGCATTTTTCTGGCTGACGGCGACGCGCTCATGTGCCGTGCCGAGCACATGGCGGAAATTCTGCGTTACATCCGGCAGGTATTCCCGGAGTGTGAGCGCGTAACCAGCTATGGATCGCCTGCGTCCATCCTGGTGAAAACGCAGGAGGAGCTGAACCTGCTGCACGAGCTGGGGCTGGAAATGATTTATCTCGGTCTGGAATCCGGATCGGACGAGGTGCTGCGCCGTGTCAACAAGGGCGAAACGGCGGATGAAATCGTGCGCGCGGGCCTGATGGTCAAGCAGGCGGGCATGAAGCTGTCGGTCACCTGCATTGCGGGCCTTGGCTCCACTGAGCTTTCGGAAGAGCACGCGGTTAAGACCGCCGAAGCGCTCTCGCGCATGAAGCCTGAGTATATCGGCCTGCTGACCTTGCTTTTTGAACTGGAAACGCCCCTGATGCGTGACTGGCAGGAGGGCCGATTCTATCTGATGAACCCGATTGAGATTGCGCATGAGACGCTCATCCTGCTCGAGCATATCGATGCCGAGGGCAGCGTGTTCCGCGCAAACCATGCTTCGAATTACGTCAACCTTGCCGGCACGCTCAACCGCGACCGCGAGGCCATGTGTCAGCGGCTGCGGCAGGCGCTTGAGGGAAAAATCCAGTTCCGCAGCGAGGCATTTCGGGCAAGATAACCAAAAATGTAATTATTTTGTTGGAAAATCCGGCAAAATATTAAAGAGATTGTGTTGTTTTCGTTACAATTTCAAAAAAAACAAGACAAGACGGAAAAAATGTGATATACTAAATCTGTTTTCGGGGTTTTGTCAAATCGACCCGGATGTTAAGATGTTGTTAAGAAACGTGCGTTCCGTCTGGAGGATTGCTGATGGATTCCGTATCTCATATTCGCGTTGCACATCTGTTGATGGATTACGTTGAGCAGACCTGTGGCGTTACCTTTGATTCGAGTGGCTTTGTGTATGGTAACTTAAAGCCTGACCTGACCGGCACTTATCTGACCAAGCGCCACAACCCGTCGATTATGATGGACGAGGTGATGGACAAGATTCGCGCGTTCACGGAAAAGTATACCATCGGTCCGGTCAATGGGCGTGAGCTTTCGGTGGATTTGGGCGAGATTTGCCATTATATGACCGATTTCTTTACCTACCCGCATAACGATGATATCTATGAGCGCAATTTGCTGGCGCATTATCTGTACGAAAAGCGCGTAGCGCTGGTGATTCGCCGTCGAATGACGGAGGACAAGTTTGAGCAGTGGGCCAGCCCGATCATTCCGCCGGCAACGGTAGACGCATTGATCGCGCGTATCGGATCAATGCACAATGCGTACCGCGCTGCGGGCCGTCATCATGGTATCAACGACGATCTGGTACATATCTGCCGCGCGACTGCTATGGTGGTTCTTTCCATTATCAGCATCGTCTACGAGCAGGTGGAAGTACCGGCAAGCGTGATTGCATAAGAGAACACCAAAAGCCACGGTATCTCGTGGCTTTTGTCATTTTTTGAGTAGAAAACAGGAGGGAATATGAAAAACGTAACGATCTATACCGACGGCGCCTGTTCGGGTAATCCGGGGCCTGGCGGATGGGGCGCGATTTTAAAATATGGAGAGAAGGAAAAGGAGCTTTCCGGTTCCGAGCCTTCCACAACCAACAACCGCATGGAGCTGCTCGGTGTGATTACCGCGCTGGAAACGCTGAAAGAGCCGTGTGCGGTCGATCTGTATTCGGACAGTAAGTATGTGGTTGACGGCATCACCAAGGGCTGGGCCAAAAGCTGGCGTGCCAAAGGGTGGGTGAAAAGCGACAAAAAACCTGCTAAAAACCCGGAGCTATGGGGACGGTTGCTGGATTTATTGGACAAACATACGGTTCGGTTCCATTGGGTGAAAGGCCATGCGGATAATCCATACAATAACCGCTGCGACGAGCTGGCGGTTGCCGCTTATCAGCAATATAAATAAGGAGTGGCCCTATGGAACGGATGCGCCGCGTGCGGAACAGCACGCTGATCTTCTATTATGTATTCACAGTCTGCGCGGCGGTATTGTGCATGCTGCGGGAGTCGACGGTGTACAACGGACTGTTGGTGCTGGCGGCGTTTTTGCTGCCCGCTGTGCCGCATGTGCTGTATCGCCTGTGCCGCCTGCGGCCGGTTTACCTGCTGGAGGTCGTGTTCGACGGGTTTGTGCTGGCGGCGGTGTCGTTTGCCAGCCTGTTCGGCGGGTATGAGCTGATTCCGTACTGGGATAAGATTCTGCACTTCCTATCCGGTTTTCTGTTTGCGGTGCTGGGAACGGCGGTGTATTTTGCCAATAAGCCGGGACATGCCCTTGACCCTGCGGATGCTTTCAATGCTGCGCTGTATACATGGATGTTTGCTATGATGAGCGCGGTGCTGTGGGAAATTTGGGAATACCTGGTTTCTTTTTCGGGCGCGGACCCGCAGCAGGTGGCCTTGACCGGTGTAGGCGATACGATGGGGGATATCATCGTTTGCACGATAGGCGGTCTGATAACGGCGATCTCCTGTTGGAAATACCTGCGGCACATAGGAGAAAACCGCCGTAAGGGCCTGATGATGCATTTGTTCGAAGCGTATTACCGCGAAAATATTCAAAATCGGCTATGAGACACAAAAAACCGACCGAAAGCCAATGCTTTCCGTCGGTTTTTGTTTTGAGCTGTGCTTGTGCAGTATCGGATGCCGTAGAATGGTTGCGCTTGCAAACGCGAAAACATGGGCGAGACACGAGATAAACAGGACGGCTCAGATTTCACCGCACATGACCGCTGCGAGCGCGTCCTCGGTGGTACGGTCACCAAGGGAAATGGCTCCCATGGCTTCCGCGCGGCGGCCAACTGCATAGTGATGCAGATGCACACCGCCTGCGGTACACTGGCTGGCGATATATACGCGTGTGCCGCTTTCAATCAGTGCACGCACCGCGCTTTCCAGTCGCGCGGGAATGCCGCCCGCGCCAAAGGTTTCCAGCATCACTTTGGGATAACCGTGGAGCGCAGCGAAAAAGGTCGGGTCAAGGTCGGGCGTGAGCTTGACAAGCAGCACATGCGGGTCGAGCGAGGTGGGAGCGGTCTGCGCGGGCGGTGCAGCTGGGACATCCCAGCGCACTTTGCCATCCGTTCCGACCGTGCCGAGCGGCGGCATACCTGCTGAAAGAAAAGCATCGATTTGCGTTGAATGGAATTTGACCGTCCGGTTGCCCGCGAGGATTTTGCCGCACAGTACCACAACCACACCTGCTCGTCCGGTGGCCGCGACCCGGCAGGCGTCCAGTAGGTTGCGTGGTGCATCCGAATCGGGCACGCCCATAGGCAGCATCGAACCGGTCAGCACGACGGGTTTGGCAAGGTCGGCCAGCAGGTGGTGCAGCAGCGCAGCAGTGTACGATAAGGTATCTGTACCGTGTGCGATGACAAAGCCGTCGTATCTTTCAGCGTCCCGCCGTACTGCTCGGGCGATGCGCAGCCGGTCGTCTGCGGTCATGTCGGTGGAGTCCAGCTGCATCAGGTCGCGTACGTCCATCGTGCAGAATTCGCTCAGTTTGGGTACAAAATTTACAAGCTCCGCACCGCTCAGCGCAGGTGACAGGCCGTTTTCGGTTTCGTGGCAGGCGATAGTTCCACCGGTGGCCAGCAGAAGCAATTTTTTCATCGGAGAGCCTCCTTTCGCGCCGGTCAGCGCGTAATCAGATAGAAAAAGCCTGCAATCGCAGGCTTTTTCATCAACCGCCCAGCTTAGCCGGGCATTTGATACAAGGAAGAGAAAAAGTTTCGCTCGTCGGAACTTTTTCTCGTTTCGGATGCATCCGCGGCTATGCCGCGGTGCATCCCCCCTCGCGGAAAGCTGCATGCTTTCCACGAAATTATTTATAGCTTTCCTCCAAAATGCCGATAATATCCTCGCGCGAAAGCGGGCGCGGGTCGACGCGGAACAGGCCGCCCATCGTGTCGATGGCGTTGTCCGCAATTTTGCCGAAGTCTTCCGGCTGCACGCCATAACCCGACAGGCGCAGTTCGCTGACATTGCAGCGCTTTTGCAGGTCGGTAAGCGCTGCGATAAAGTCTTCCGGTTTCTGCGCATCCGCGTGACCAAGTGCACGGGCGATGGCAACCAGTTTATCACCCGAGGACTCAAAAAAGCGGCTCCAGTACGCCTTGGAAATCATGATTAGACCGGCGCCGTGCGGCAGTGCCGGATGGAACGCGCTCAGCGCATGCTCGATGGCATGTTCGCCTGTGCAGCTGGACAGCGTTTCAACAAAGCCTGCCAGGGTGTTCGCCAGCGCAACATCGGCACGTGCGTCGGCGTTGCCGCCTTCATGTACAGCGGTCGCAAGAGAACGGCCGATTAATTCGATTGCCTTGAGCGAGAACATTTCGCTGACGGGCGAGGCGGTGGTGGCGATATAGCCTTCCGCCGCGTGGAAAAATGCGTCAAAGCCCTGATAAGCGGTCAAATGGGGCGGAACGGTCATCATAAAGTCGGGGTCGACAATCGAGATGGTCGGGAAACATTTCTCACCGCCGCCGCCGATTTTCTCTTCGCCGTTGGTGATCACCGTGAATGGATCGGCTTCGGTGCCCGTGCCTGCGGTGGTCGGGATGGCAACGATCGGCAGGCCGACCTTGGCAATGCGTTTGCCGCCGCCCGTGCCGCCGTGGATGTAATCCCACCAGTCGCCTTCATTGGTGGCCATGATAGCGACTGCTTTAGCCGTATCAATGGAGGAACCGCCGCCCAGGCCTACGACGAATGAAATGTTTTCTGCGCGGCACAGGGCAGCACATTCGCGCACACCCTCGATGGTCGGGTTGGGCTGCACCTTGTTGTAAACCATGGTTTCGTGTCCGGCTTCCGCCAGTGCGTCGGCTACCTTGGCCACATAGCCTAAACGGGTGGTGGAAGTGCCGCCGGTGATAATCAGGCCGCGGCCTTCCGGCAGACGGGCGCGCGCCAGTTTTTTAACCGATCTGGGACCGAAAAACAGACGGGTCGGCATGTAAAAGCTGAAAATATCCATTATACTTGTGCCTCCTTTGAAAAAAGGGGGTCGAAATGACCCCCAAAGCAATGTTTGCAATACTACATTTGATATAGGGCGTAAAACACACCCAATAATACCATTATAGCAAATTCACATGTCCTTGAAAAGAGGAAAAACGCTGAAAGAGAACAATTTCTTTCGTGCAAAATGACCGTGAAAAAACATAAAATAACGCTTGACGTTGTGCAATGTTGATGATATTATAATGTCACAGAAAAGATAAGGGCAAACACCAGAGGGAAAGTAAAGCAGGGGCTTTACAAAAAGGCGAAACCCATTCTTATTCTGAGAGGACTGGCGTAAAGCCAAATACGACCGGAGAAAGAGGTGAGTCCAATGGTAACAGAAGAGACATCCTATTCGTTCGCGGGACTCGCCGCGACGCTGTAACCGAAACGATCAAGGTGATAGCTATAAAAATGAGCGAGTTCCAGACAATCAAAACGAACCGCCTGAAAAGCGCGATCGACTTCTGAAAGAAGTAAGGAACGGCACCTTTGAGGAAGCTATCCTCGTGATATCCATCCGTGAAACATACTGACGATGCAAGTGGATCGAGGCAGCAGGAAAGTAAGGTTCGCGCATGAAAGAACCCTGAATCTGATGCGTTGGCGAATGAAAAAGAATCCGTGACGATGCCTGCAAAACCAAAAATAGTGCGCATCCAATGGCCGATGGGCATACTGATGAGTATGATGCCGCAAAAGCGAGCCAGAGCACAAGATTGAGATGATATCAAAACTTGCTGAAAGTGGTTCGGGTAAGCAGGAACAGAATCGAACGATAGCCCGCCGAGTAAGAGACGCATTGGCAATTGAGATAGAGTTCCCGAATGTAAGAAAGGTTAGCGACGAAAAGTATTCATTACCAAACGAACCGCAGTCGGGCGACTCCCGTGAACAATAGGATACAAGTTCCTGTAAAAGGCAGGAAAGAGAAGCAGTCAGCCGAAGATATCAAATTGTATCGTGCAAACCGGGCTTTTGGTTTTCAGAATATGGGGGCAAAAGCATCGCCGGTCAAAATGGATAGCTTCACAAAACTGCGAAAAACGGATCGGAGCATGGTTTCATTTCGATGCCGATGGCGGACGCCATGGCAGGGTAACGGAAGAGAAACAAAGGAGAACCCGTCCGTGCAGAAAAAATAAATACAGCGGGAAATATCCTGCTGGGAAAAGAGAATCTATGGAAATCTGGAAGTAAAAGGCCTCGTCTGGTGACGGGGCCTTTGTTGTTGCGTCAGGATTCGGGTGTTTTACCAATCATGTTATATAGTGCGTTGAGCGCATCAGACAGCGTGCCGACGGCATCGATAAGACCGATATCAACCGCTTGCTTACCTGAAATTACCGTGCCGACATCTGCGGTCAGCTGACCGGTTTCGCGCATGAGCTGCTGCAGGCATTGTGCGGAAATGTGAGAGTGTCCGGTGATGAAATCCACAATCCGCTCCTGAATCTTGGAAAGGTACTCAAACGCCTGCGGCACGGCAATAATCGTGCCGTTCATACGCACAGGATGGATGGTCATCGCCGCTGAAGCTGCAATAAAACTCTTTTTTGCCGCGACTGCCAGCGGCACGCCAATCGAGTGTCCGCCGCCCAACACAAGCGAGACGGTCGGCTTGGTCATGCCCGCGATCAGCTCGGCAATGGCAAGGCCTGCTTCCACGTCACCGCCCACTGTATTGAGCAGGATGAGCATGCCGTCAATTTCCTCGGCCTGCTCGACAGCAGTGATCTGCGGAATCAGATGCTCGTACTTGGTTGTTTTGTTTTGTGCGGGCAGTTCCATATGCCCTTCGATTTGGCCGACAATGGTGATGCAGTGCACCGTGCCGCGTGAAGTCTTAGCCGTAATGGAACCGGTCTCGGCAATGTTGTTTTCCTCGGGCGCCTGAATGGTTGGATTTTCCTCTGCCATATTGCTCCTCCTTTTATGCACAAGCGTTCTCGAATTCAGTTTGCCGCGTTACATATCGAATTATCCCCTGATAGCTCTTTCCACAGGCTTTATTACAATCCGTAAACGGCTTCCCCGCGGAATTGGGGGTGGTTGTGGGGTCAATTACTGAAAGTTATCCACTTTGTACACAGGGTTATCCCCAAAGGGCCTGTGGAAAGACCTGTGCATAAAGTGGATTTCTTGACTGCTGTACGGAAATTACATGCATAGAGTTTCATTATGGAAACATTGCTTGCCGTTTTGCGGGAAATTTGTTACAATACATATATATGCTTAACATATATATGCTTAAAATCGTAATAATGGAGTGATATATCATGAGTAACCCGATTGTTACAATCGAAATGGAGCAGGGCGGCGTGATTCGCGCAGAGCTCTATCCTGAGGTCGCCCCTAATACGGTCCGCAATTTCATTTCCCTGATTCAAAAGGGCTTTTATAACGGCACGATTTTCCACCGCGTCATTCCGGGCTTTATGATCCAGGGCGGCGACCCGGAGGGCACCGGCATGGGCGGACCGGGTTATGAGATTCGTGGTGAATTTACCGCAAATGGTTTCCAGAACGACCTGAACCACACCCGCGGCGTGCTTTCCATGGCGCGCACGATGGCGCCGGACTCTGCCGGCAGCCAGTTCTTTATCATGACGGAGGATTCGCCCCATCTGGATGGTCAGTATGCTTCTTTCGGCATGGTCATTGAGGGCATGGATGTGGTGGACGGCATTGTGAATGCCCCGCGCGACTGGCATGACCGTCCCCGTCAGGAACAGAAAATGAAAACCGTCACGGTTGATACCATGGGCGTGGAGTACGAGCAGCCAGAAACCCTGTAAGCAGAAAGAAGGGGAACGGTATTGTATTATACCAATAAGGAGATTTTTGTCCTGTCCTCGGTTGGCTGCATGGACACCGAACCGGACGGGCTGGAATCTATCCTCGCCGGAAATGAAGAAGGGGCGAAGGGCTGCTGCCTGTCGGTTGATATGACCGCGGACGGCATTGCAGTGCTTTCGTCGGATGGCTATTGCGTGGCGGCAGACGGTACGCAGATGAGCATTGCCGATTTCAGCTATGCGGAGCTGCATCAGGTGGCGCCGCAGCTCATTCCGGCCGGACAGGCCATCGAGCTGGCGCGCACCTGTCAGGCAAAGATTGCGATAACGGTACATAACCAGACGCTTCTGCCGCAGCTGCGCATGACGCTGCGCCATGTAAACTATCTGGACGATACGATTTTTGTCGGTTTGGGATTGGTGGAGGCGGCGCGTATCGCGGTGGCCAATCCCGATCTGCACATTATGGGTGAGTTGCCCGCGTTGCCGGACAACATCGACGCATTGGTGCAGGCGGCGCAGACAACCGGTTTGTTCGGCTTGCGCGCGGCTGCCGGGGATTTGACGTCGCGATTGATAGACGCCTGTAAGCAAGCGGGTCTGTTCACCATGAGCCTGCCGACCAACAACGAGCGCACACTGGCCGGGCTGATTCACAGCGGAGTCAACTTCATCGAAACCGGACGGCCGGACATCACCGCCATGCTGCTGCCGGCAGGCCAGTCCGAACCGCATCAGATTCCGATGATGCGCTATTGATGCAGAATAAGAAGCGGATACCAAGGGGGAGAACAGGCGTGTTCTCTCCTTTTTTGCGTGCATATGAGGGTGTGTTAGGGTTTTCCGCAAGGCAAAAACGTGTTATAATATCTCTGATTACCAATCAACCGAAAGGAGCCGCCTGACGTGGCTGATATTTCCGTACAAAATCTGACCAAATACTACGGCGACAAGCTGATTTTACAGAATATTTCCTTTGACATCCAGCCGGGAGAAAAGGTGGCGATCCTCGGCGCAAACGGCGCGGGAAAGACAACGCTGCTGAACGTCCTGACCGGTCGCTTGCCTTACGATGGTGGGCATGTATCCTTTGGACAGGGGAAAACCGCGGGTGTGATTGACCAGATGCCGGATTTCCCGCCCGAATCTACGGTTGAGGATGTGCTGCGTCTTGCTTTCCGCGAGTCGGACGAGGTGGCCGCTGCAATGGATGAATTGACCGACGAAATGACCCGCCGACCGGATGACGCATCGCTGCTCAAGCGGTATGCGCAGCTCGAAACCCGTCTGGAAATTCTGGGCGGCTATAACCGGGATTACGAGATTGACCGCGTATGCAACGGTCTGGATATTCCCGAGGCAATGCGTGCGCAGCAGTTTGCACTGTTATCCGGCGGGGAAAAGACGCGCATCAACCTTGCGCGTATTATTTTGGAGCAAACCGACATCCTGCTGCTCGACGAGCCGACCAACCATCTGGACATGCAGGCAGTGGATTGGCTTGGGGAATACCTCGAAAATTATCGCGGCACTGTTATGATTATTTCCCACGACCGCTGGTTTATTGATCAGTGTTGCGATCGCGTTATCGAAATTCACGACTGCACCTGCGATTTCTATAACGGCAATTACTCGTATTACGCGGTCGAGCGGGAGCGCCGTCGAGAAGAGCAGCTCAAGCACCATGAGCATGAGCTGGCCGAGAAAAAGCGTCTCGAGGCGACCGCCCGTGCCATGCACGAGCACGGCACCGAGCATCTTGCCAAGCGTGCGGCGTCCATCGAGAAGCGCATTGCGCGCATGAAAGTAACCGACCGGCCCAAGACCGAAAAGAAAATGACCGTCACATTTGGCGACCCGAACTATGAGACGGAGGAAGTCCTCAAGGTCAAGGATATTACAAAGAGTTATGATGGGCGGGAAATATTATACGATATTAGCTTCAATATTCGCAACCGCGAAAAGGTCGCATTGCTCGGTGCGAACGGCGCGGGTAAAACCACGCTGCTCAAAATCCTGCTTGGCGAGGAAACACCGGATAACGGCGTGATTCGTAAGGGCGTGGGGTTGCGCCCCGCCTATTTGCCGCAGCAGGTGCACTTTGCCAATCCGCACCGCAACCTGATTGACACGCTGATTTACGATAAGAACGTGTCGATGCAGGTGGCGCGCAACCGGCTGGGCTCGTTCCAGTTTACGGGTGAGCAGCAGATGAAAACCGTGGAAATGTTGTCCGGCGGCGAGAAAAGTCGTCTGCGGCTGTGCGAGCTGATGTACGACCCGCTCAATTTCCTCATCCTTGACGAGCCAACCAACCATTTGGATTTGGCCAGCCGTGAATGGATTGAGGAGGCGGTTGAGGCGTTCGATGGCACGCTGCTGTTTGTCTCGCATGACCGCTACTTTGTCGAGCGGTTTGCTACGCGCGTGCTGTATCTGGAGGATGGGCAGCTGATTGACTTTATCGGCTCATATTCCGATTTCCTGAAATACCGCGAAAAAGGGGAAAAGCCGGATACTCCCGCGCCTGTCCCGGCGCCAAAACGCAAAAAGCCCGATGTCCCGACATTGGACGACGTTCCCCGCCCGCCGGAAAAGCCAAAGCGCACGGGCGGCACAAAAAATCTACAAAAACAGCTCAATACGCTGGAACGGGAAATTTCCCAGCTGGAACAGCAGTCGGCGGATCTCGAGCAACAGATGATCGCGGCTTCGTCCGATTCAGCGCGGCTGTTAGAACTTATGACCGAAAAGGAAGCATGCGACGAGTCGCTGGCCGCCAAGATGGATGAATGGGAGGCTGTCGCGGCTGAATTGGAGGAGTTGCAGCAATGATCGAACGTAAAATCTGGCTGACGCTTGCGGCAGTGTTCGCCGTGGGCGGCGTGGTGCAGCTGCCGTGGGCGCCGTCACGTTTTGGCGCAGCGTTCTTCCTTGCACTGGCTGTCGGCTGCGCCGGAATGTGGCTGGTGCTGCGCGGGCAGGAGGCATTCCGTGCCTGCCGCGTACTGGCGGTACTTGGGCGCGTGCTGTTCGCGCTGTTTGTCCTGTCGTTTGCCGCGATTCAGATTTTTGTGATTCAGGCAGGTATGCAGGCGGAACAGGCCGACACGCAGGCGGATTACTATATTGTGCTCGGTGCGCTGGTCAATCCGGACGGACAGCCGTCCGCTGCGCTTGCGGCGCGATGTGACACCGCGGCGGAGCTGCTGACCGCTAATCCGGACAGCAAAGCGGTGCTGTGCGGCGGGCAGGGCGGAAACGAGCCGTGCACCGAAGCGGATTCCATGTTCGCGTACCTAACCGAGCAAAAGGGAATTGACCCTGCTCGTCTGCTGCGCGAGGATGCGTCTACCAATACGATTGAAAATTTGGAAAATGCACGCGCGCTGATTGAAACAGCGGATGCACGCGACCATGCGGATTATGTTGCTGCGGTTATCACCAGCGATTATCATTTGGCGCGCGCCAAGGTGCTGATGCGTCGTGCGGGCTACGAGGAGGGGCTGGGTATACCCGCGCCTACGCCTTATCCCGGTCAGTGGGTTGCGGTGCGCTGCCGGGAATATTGCTCAATCCTTGGGCTGATGCTGACCGGCCGTTGGACGGTCTGAGGGGAAGGAGAAACGCATGTTTGAAAAAGTAAAGGGATTGTGCCAGCGCATGGATGAGCTGGAAGCCCGTCTGTCCGAGCCGGGGCTGTACGATGACCCTGACCGTGCGGCAAAGCTGCTCAAAGAGCGCAATGAGCTGGAGCCGATTGTTGTGACTTACCGCGCCTATGAGCAGGCGCAGCAGACGATTGCAGATGCGACCGAAATGCTGTCCGACCCGGACATGAAGGAACTGGCGCAGGAGGAGCTGCATGCGGCCAAGGCGGAGGAAAAGCGGCTGGAGGATGAACTGAAGATTCTGCTGCTGCCCAAAGACCCGAATGATGACAAAAATATTTTCGTGGAAATACGCGGCGGCGCAGGCGGTGAGGAAAGCGCGCTGTTTGCGGCTGATTTATACCGCATGTACACAATGTATGCGGATAAGCGCGGCTGGCAGACCGAAGTGATGAGTGCGTCCGAGACCGAGCTGGGCGGCTATAAGGAAATCGTATTCCGTGTGGCGGGGGATAAGGTGTATTCGCGGCTCAAGTTTGAAAGTGGTGTTCATCGCGTGCAGCGCGTGCCCGAAACCGAGAGTCAGGGCCGTGTCCACACCTCGACCACAACGGTCGCGGTGCTGCCCGAAGCGGAAGAGGTGGACTTCTACCTCGACCCCAACGACCTGCGTATTGATACCTTTCGTTCATCAGGCGCGGGCGGTCAGCATATCAATAAAACATCCTCGGCCATTCGCGTCACTCACATTCCGACCGGCACGGTTGTCGAATGTCAGGATGAGCGCAGCCAGCATAAGAACAAGGACAAAGCGCTGCGCGTGCTGCGCAGCCGTCTATATGAGGCCGAGGTGGAAAAACAGCAGGCCGCTATTGCCGCCGACCGCAAAAGTCAGGTCGGCACGGGTGACCGGTCGGAGCGTATCCGCACCTATAATTTCCCGGAAAACCGCGTATCCGATCACCGCATTAAGCTGACGCTCTATAAGCTCGACCAGTTTTTAAACGGTGATATGGATGAGATTCTGGACGCGCTCATTGCGGCGGACACCGCCGAAAAGCTGAAGGCACAGAGCGAAGCCTGACCCCCTCGAAAGGAGAACCTGTACGATGAATGAACTTTCTGCGCTCATGCAGTCCGCGCCATGGCTGGTGATTGGTGGCGCGTTGGTGGCGCTTAATCTGATTTTGTTTGTGCTTAAAATCACAAAGCGGCTGCTTCTGCTTGCAATTGGCGCTGTGCTGGTGGCAGTCGGCATTTACACCGGTGTGATTGAGACTCCGGATGCATTGCTGGCGCTGCCAATGATATATTTAGGGTAAAAACCCCATATGGAAGTGAAATAAACATGAAAACAATCATGATTTCCCCACAAAAAGATAAAAATGCGGTAAAAACGGCAGCTGACTTCGTTTTACAGGGCGAAGTGGTGGGTATGCCCACAGAAACGGTCTATGGACTTGCTGCCAATGCCTTGAATGGGGAAGCGGTGGCAAAAATCTTTCGTGCGAAGGGCCGCCCGCAGGATAACCCGCTGATTGTGCATATCGCGGACTTCGAGCAGATTTATGACCTGTGCCCGACGGTACCGCCGCAGGCGAAGCTGCTGGCTGAGGCGTTCTGGCCCGGTCCGCTGACCATGATTGTGCCAAAAGGTGACTGCATTCCGAATGAGGTTTCGTGCGGACTGGAAACGGTCGGCATTCGCCTGCCGTCGCATCCGCTGGCGCGTGCGCTCATTCGCGCGGCAGGCGTGCCGCTTGCTGCTCCGTCGGCTAATACGTCCGGCCGACCGTCCACCACGACGGCCGAACACGTGCTGCGTGATATGGACGGCCGCATCGCCGCGATTTTGGATGGCGGACCGTGCGGCGTGGGCGTGGAGTCCACGGTTGTGACGCTTGCGCTCGATAAACCGCGTTTGCTGCGGCCGGGCGGCGTGACGCTCGAGCAGCTCCAAACCGTGCTGGGGGAGGTCGAGGTCGACCGCGCGCTGTATGAAAAAATTGGAGACGATGTCAAGGTGTCCGCGCCTGGCATGAAATATCGCCACTATGCGCCGAAAGCACCTGTGACGGTGGTGCGTGGCACCCCACAAAAGACGGCAAAATACATCGCGGAACACCTGTCTGGACCCACTGGCGTTCTTTGTTTTGATGAATATGAAGATGATTTCCCCACTTGCGTGGTTGAATGCTTTGGTTCGCAGAACGACCTGGCCACACAGGCGCGCGAGGTGTTCGACCGGCTGCGCGCGTTTGACGACACGGACGTACAGCAGATTTGGGCGCAGTGCCCATCCGATGAAGGACTGGGGCTTGCGGTCGCCAACCGTATCAAAAAGGCCGCAGGCTTTCATGTGATCGAACTGGATTGACTGCATAACCCGCAAAGGAAGGTGGAAAAATGAGAATCATCGGCCTAACCGGTGGCAGCGGTACAGGGAAAGGGACGTTTGCCGCCCTGCTGCGCGACAAGGGAGCGGGCTGGGTAGATGCGGACGCGGTTTATCGCGCTTTGTGTGCGGAAAATCGAGACATGCTGCATCAGCTTGACACCACATTCGACGGCGTGCTGGACGAGACCGGCGCACTTAACCGTCCAAAACTTGCGCGCATCGTGTTTGCCGACCCGGCAAAACTGCAAAAACTGAATGAAATCACCCTGCCTTACATCCGTGCCGCGTCCTTGGACGCCATGCGCGCACAGGGAGATTGTCCGTTTGTGCTGTACGATGCACCGACGCTGTTTGAAGCGGGGGTGGACGACCTGTGCGAGTGTATCATCGGCGTGTTGGCCGATACCGAGGTGCGCGTGCAGCGCATTATGGCGCGCGACGGTTTGGACGAGCAGGCGGCACGTGCCCGCATCGGCGCGCAGCCGGACGCGGATTTCTATCGCGCGCGATGCAATTACATTGTGGAAAACAACGGCGACCTTGCCGACTTGCAGCGACAGGCCGACGCAATTTTTAAAGATTTATGCAAAGGAGACTGAGTTATGACTTCCGAACAGCTGTTTTATGACAAAAAGCCTGGATTTGACCGACTGACCGGCAGCGACAAGCGCGGCATGCAGACTTATGCCGAGGAATACAAGGCATTCCTTGACGAGTCCAAGACTGAGCGCGACGCGGTCAAAGAAATGGTGCGTATGGCCGAGGCCAAGGGCTTCCGTGCATGGACGCGCGATGATACAGTAAAGCCCGGTGACAAGCTCTATCAGGTCAACCGCGACAAGGGTATTATGCTCGCCGTCATCGGCAAAAAAGGCATGTCGGAGGGCGTGCGTTTGACCGCCGCCCATCTCGACGCGCCGCGCGTAGACATCCGCACCATCCCCCTGTATGAGGATGGCGGCATGGCGTTTTTCAAAACGCATTATTACGGCGGCATCAAGAAATACCAGTGGACGGCGATTCCGCTCGAGCTGCGCGGCGTGGTGTGCGTGTGCCACAATGGGCAGATGAAAAAGGTTGAGGTGCGCGTGGGCGACAAGCCGGACGACCCGAAGTTTGTCATCACCGACCTGCTGCCGCATCTTGCCTCCGAGCAGATGACCAAAAAGGCGACCGAAATCATTAAGGGCGAGGGTCTGAATGTCCTCGTCGGCTCGGTACCCAGCGAAACGGTGGACGAAAAGTGCAGCGAGAAGATTAAACTGGCCATCATGGAGCATTTAAACCGTCAGTACGGCATGGTGGAAGCGGATTTCCTGTCCGCAGAGCTGTGCTGCGTGCCCGCATTCAAGGCGTGCGATATCGGCTTTGACCGCTCATTTGTCGGCTCGTATGGCCATGACGACCGCGTCTGCTCGTACACCGCGGCGACCGCGCTGCTCGACCTCAAGGCAACGCCGACCCACACCTGCGTATGCCTGCTGGTGGACAAGGAGGAGACCGGATCGGACGGTGTAACCGGCATGCAGTCGCGCGCGTTCGACACCTTTATGGCCGACTTGTGCCGTGCACAGGATGCGCTGCTCGAAGAGTGCTATGAAAATTCGGTTTGCCTGTCCGCCGATGTGTGCAATGCGTTCGACCCCAACTATCCGGATGTCTCGGAAAAGCGCAACGACGCCAAGGCTAACTGCGGCTTTGCGCTGGTCAAGTACACGGGCGCGCGCGGCAAGTCCGGTACGTCGGACGCGACCGCGGAGCTGATGGCGCGTATTCGCTGTATTTTCGACAAAGCGGATATTGTCTGGCAGACCGGCCAGCTCGGTAAGGTCGATCAGGGCGGCGGCGGCACGGTCGCGATGTATCTGGCTAACCGCAACATCGACACGGTGGACGCAGGTGTGCCCGTGCTCTCCATGCACGCGCCGTTCGAAGTTATTTCCAAGCTCGACCTCTATATGGCGTACAAGGGCTTCGGCGCGTTTTACAAGGACTGAACCTAAGGAAAGTAACAATTCAGTGACAAAAAGGGCGGCTTTTGCCGCCCTTCATTACGTCTGTGTTACATTTTGCAGTAAAAGACACCAAGCTATGGTATCATAAACTGAACCCGGAAAGATCATCTGGCAGGAGGTTCCAAAGATGACATTTAAACAGGTGCTTTCGTACTTTCTGACCGGTGCGGCCGTGCTGTCTGTGACAACCACGACGTTGGCCGCAGAGGATCTGCTGCATGACAATGCGGACGGTGCCGCCGATATGCAGGCACAGATATCCCACGCAGAGAAGGTGCAGACTTCGTACGATCTGTCTAAAGAGGGCTGCTTTTGTTTTCTCAGTCCAAAATGGAAAACTCGATTTCTTCCAGCGGATAGCCGTCCTCGAGGATCATAGGGGCGTGCAGGTTGTGGTCGGCAAGAGATTCGGGCAGATGTGCGATCGTGAAATGCAGCTGACTGCCGCCGCCTTCACGCGGGGACAGCAGCAGGCTGCCGCCGTGCAGCTGCGCGATGCGCTGGATGAGCGGCAAGCCCAGTCCGGGCGGTGTACCCTGCCGCGCGAGCGCAAGGTACTCGTCGAGCGGGGCGGGCATCTGCCAGCCGGACAGCAACGCTTCAAAGCGCGCGGCATCCAGACCGGGGCCACGATCGGCAACTGTGATGGTGAAAAATGCACCGTCATCATACAGACTCAGGGAAATATCTCCATCCGGCGGCGTGACATGCAATGCATTGGCAAGCAGGTTATACAGCGCAGTGCGGATGAGCTGCGGTTCGATTAGTGCGATGCAGCTATCATCTGCATGCACCGTGATGGGAGCGGCATTGCTGGAAGTGTGTGTGGACGCTTGTTTCGCAGCGCTGCGGCACAGCTCGGCCAGATCATCGTGGTGCAGCTGCAGCTGCTCGGTCAGCGGTGGGTCATGCAGAAAGTCCGAATGCATGAGCAGACGGTGCAGCCGCAGGCACTGTCGGCGTAGATGGGCAGACAGTACGGGATCGTCCACTTGCGCTGCATCTGCGAGCAGCGTGCCCAGATACTGTGTGCCCTTGGCGTGCAGCACACGAAGCGTACCGTCATAGGAGGCGCGATCGTCGCGCACAAAGGCCAATAACGCTCCATCGCGGTGCGGGAGAATTTCCAGACGGTATTCCAAGCCGTCCAGTTCTTCATAAACCGTGTGTGGTGTGCGCGCGGCAATACAATCACACAACGCTGCCGCGGCTTGTTCACTGAGCAATTGGTCGATGCGCTCAAGCGGGTGCAGTCCGGTCAGGCGAGTGGCGATCTCATTGCTGTTTTCAATATAAAGTGTGGAAGAAACCGTGATAACCGCTGCATCGCGCAGACCGGTGCGGGCGAGCAGCTCGCGCAGGGTTTTCTCGTCAATCTGTGAAAAGAAAGTATCCGCCATCTCTATCCTCCAAAATATTTTTGTTTCTCTTTTCAATGAGTATAAGGCTGCGCAGTGACTGAAATACTATATTTTGTGGGATGTGTTTATTATACCACCAGACGGGAATGCATTGCAAAGAAAAATGTACAAAAAGCCCAGTCGTAATGACAAAAATTTCACAAATATTACACCTTGCGGCAGACGACCCGTTTAGTGTATAATAAAACCATCGACAGAGACTCATTAAAAACATTTTAGGAGGATACTGTAAATGGCTATCAAAGTTGGTATCAATGGCTTTGGCCGTATCGGCCGTATGGTTTTCCGCGCTGGTCTGAAGAACCCGAACATTGAGTTCGTAGCGGTAAACGACCCGTTCATGACTCCGGACTACATGGCATACATGCTCAAGTATGACACCATGCACGGTCGCTATGACGGCACCATCGAGTATGACGACAACTCCATCACTGTGGACGGCAAGAAGGTTCTGTTCCACGCTGAGATGGATCCGAAGAACATCCCGTGGGGCAAGGACGGCGTTGATTACGTTGTCGAGTCCACCGGCGTGTTCCTGACCAAGGAGAAGGCTCAGGCGCACATCGACGGCGGCGCTAAGAAGGTTATCATGTCCGCTCCGTCCAAGGATGACACCCCGATGTTCGTTATGGGCGTTAACCAGGACACCTACACCAAGGACATGACCTTTGTTTCCAACGCTTCCTGCACCACCAACTGCCTGGCTCCGATTGCTAAGGTTCTGGACGAGGCGTTTGGCATCACCGAAGGCCTGATGACCACCGTACACTCCACCACCGGCACCCAGAAGACCGTTGACGGCCCGTCCAAGAAGGACTGGCGCGGCGGCCGTGCGGCTTCCGGCAACATCATCCCGTCCTCCACTGGCGCTGCTAAGGCAGTAGGCAAGGTTTATCCGAAGCTGAATGGCAAGCTGACCGGTATGTCCATGCGTGTTCCGACTCTGGACGTTTCCGTTGTTGACCTGACCTGCAACCTCGCTAAGCCGGCGACCTACGACGAGATCTGCGCTGCTATGAAGAAGGCTTCCGAGACTCCGCTGTCTGAGGGCGGCCTGCAGGGCGTTCTGGGTTACACCGACGAGGACGTTGTTTCCTCCGACTTCCTGGGCGACGCTCGCACCTCCATCTTCGACGCCAAGGCTGGCATCCAGCTGACCGACACCTTCGTGAAGGTTGTTTCTTGGTACGACAACGAGTGGGGCTACTCCAACAAGCTGCTGATGCTCATCGAGCACATGGCTGAGGTTGACAACAAGTAAGTTATCCTCTTAAAATCACAAAGCACCCTTTCCACAAGGAAAGGGTGCTTTTTTGCTTGGCATATGATATACTCAAGGCAGGAAACGAGGTGGTTGCCATCAAACGGAAATACAGCCAAGAGGAAGACGAAACGCGTATGCGCGGCAGGTTTTACTGCAACCCGGATGACAAGAATCTCTTTGTGTGCCGCAGAGCATGGGGCGCGTGGACGATGAATATGGGCAATCCGTGGGCGTGGTGTGCCGTTGGTGCAATCGCGCTGGCGGTTTGTCTGGCAGCGTATCTGTTGCTGTGGGTGCTCGGTGTGTAATATAAATAAAAACACCCTTTCCATCGGAAAGAGTGTTTTTGTTTGCACAAAATCAGTCGGTCAGGTCGTTCGACCACTTCAGCTTATCAAATACATAAAACAGCAGGCTCATCAGCATGCCGACAATAGCGGCCAGCGTCATGCCGGAGAGCGATACATTGCCGAGCGACAGCGTCACGCCCGAAAGGCCGGTGACAAAGATGACCGAAGTGAGCGCCATGTTACGATTTTTGCCGTAATCGACGTGGTTGTCAACCAGAATGCGCAGACCGGAGGTGCCAATCATACCGTACAGAAGGAAGGAGATACCGCCGATGACCGGGCCGGGAATGGTCTGGATGAGCGCCGCCAGCGGGCCGACAAACGAGCAGATGATGCTCAGCACAGCCGCGCCGCCGATAACGCGCACCGAGTAAACCTTGGTGATGGCCATCACGCCGATGTTCTCGCCATAGGTCGTGGTCGGCACTGAGCCGATAAAGCCCGAAATCATGGTAGAGAAATTGTCCGCGAACAGCGAGCGATGCAGGCCGGGGTCCTTTAACAGGTCGCGGCCAACCACCTTGCTGGTGACCAGCTGGTGGCCGATGTGCTCGTTGGCGATGACCAGAATGACCGGCAGGATAATCAGAATGGCCTCCAAATCGAACTTCGGAGTCTGGAAATTGGGCAGCTGGAACAAAGGTTGATGCATGGCAGCAACAATGCCATCCCAGATGACGTGTTCTCCCGAAAGATACTCGGTGATGAGTCCCGCCACATAGCCGCAGATAATGGCAATCAGAATCGGGATGACCGACAAAAACTTGCGGAACAGCACGCTGCCGAGCACCGCAACGACAAGCGTCACGCAGAAGGTGACCACAGTCGCGGTCGTCACGCCATCTCCGACAATTTTGCCCGTGGATGCGGCGGAACCGGCCAGCTCCAGACCGATGAGCGCCACAACCGGTCCCATCGCTGCGGGCGGGAGCACTATGTCAATCCACTTGGTACCGCATTTGTAGATGATTGCCGCGAGGATGCAGCCGCACAGACCGACGACCACAAAGCCGCCCAGCGCATACTGGTAGCCCCAGTTCTGAATGACGATGGTTGCCGGTGCGATGAAGGCGAACGACGAGCCAAGGTAGGCGGGCGCCTTGCCTTTGGTGATGAAGATGAACAGCAGCGTGCCGACGCCGTTCATAAACAGCACGATGGCCGGGTTGATGCCGAACATAAACGGCACCAGCACGGACGCGCCAAACATGGCGAACATGTGCTGGATGGACAGCGGTACGAGCAGGCGCGGCGGCACCTTCTCCTCCACCTGGATGATTCGATTGGTTTGCATGTTTCTCTTTTATCCCCTTTGTATTATTTCGGCAGTGCGCCGATGTGTATGAAAAAGCGCGCAGAGCGCGTTTTTCTCAGGAAAACAGGCGCCGGATGTCGTCCATGCGCGCGCATGCCATATTATACCCCATTTCGTAGCCCCATTCCAGCTTTTTCACATCTTTTTCAAAGCTCTCTAAATGGTCCGTAGGCTGGAGCAGCACGGTGTTCTGCGGCTGCTTTTCCGCCAGCTGATGGCAGAAGCATACGGTTTCGTTGTAGCGCTTGGGGCGCGTGAGCATAGTGCGCGTCAGCGCGGGGTACTTGCGGCGCAAGGCACGCGCGGCAAACTGGGTGCCGTGCGTCATTTCCTTGCGGTAGTCGAGCGGCTGAGTGAGCACAATCAGATTTTTTTCGTTGCCGTCGTGCAGACTCTTGACAATTGGAATCGGGTCGGCCAGACCGCCGTCATAGTAGGTTTCCCCGTCGATGGTGACCGGCGGGAAATAAATCGGGATGGCGCAGGTCGCACGCAGCATGGTGCTTGCGCGGTCAAGCTGCATGCCGTTGAGATATTCCGCCTCGCCGGTGCGCGCGTTGGTCACGCCGACGAGGATGCGGCCCGTATAACGGTGGTAGGCATCCCAGTCGAACGGAATCAGCTCGTTGGGAATGGTGGAGAACACGAACTCCACCCCGAAAATCGAGTGGTCGCGCCGGAGATTGCGCGCGCCGAAATAGCGTTTGTCGTTGCGGTATTGCCGCAGCACCTCCAGATTGCGCCCGCGCTGGCGGGACAGATAGGACACCGCATAGGTGATGCCGGCGGAAACACCGATGACATAGTCGAACATCAAATCGTTATCGAGCAGCGCGTCCATTACGCCGCACGAAAATACCGGGCGGAACGTGCCGCCCTCCAGAACAAGTCCTGGCATGCTTCCTCATAACCTTTCTGCTTGGGATGATTTACCGCCGCTTGCGCGTGGGCGGCTTGCCCTTTCGGCCGCGTCCTTTGCCGCGTCCCTGCCGGCGGCGCTGTGCACGATTGCCGGGCGCGGGCGCAAACGCGGGAGGCGGCGCATCCTCGGTCGGGTCGGACATGGGCCGCGCGCCTTCGGCGGGCGCAAAGTCGATTTGTCCGGTCACCTCGCTTGCGGCCAGCAGCTTGACGCGAATAGGAGTGCCGATGGTGAAGCGTTTGCCCGTGTGGCGGCCGGTCATAGTCATGCGCTGCTCGTCATACTGGTAGAAGTCACCCGTGAGCAGTTCGACGCGAATCAGTCCTTCGCAGCCGTTTTCAAGTGCCACAAAGATGCCGAACGACTGTACCCCGGATACTTCGGCGTCGAATTCTTCGCCGATAAAGCGCTTCATATAGGCTGCAATATACAGCTTGTCGATACCGCGTTCACATTCGTCCGCTGCCTGTTCGCGCGTGGAGGATTGAGACGCGGCTTCTTCACACAGGGTATGGTCGGCGGTCGTGAATTCTTCACCGGTCAGCGCCTTTTGCAGCATCCGGTGCGCCACCAAATCGGGATAGCGCCGGATGGGCGAGGTAAAGTGCAGGTAGAACTTGGCCTTCAGACCATAGTGGCCGATGCACTCGTCTGCGTAGCGCGCGCGGGCAAGGCTGCGCAGCAGCAGCGTCGGCAGAATGCGCTGCTTGGGGTCGTTTTTCGCGCCGCGCAGCACGGTCTGAAACTGGAAGGTATCTTCCGGCTTGGAGGGGTCGATGCGGTAGCCGAACGGCCGCGCAAAGGCCGCAAACACACGCAGCTTGTCCGGGTCGGGGTTTTCGTGCACGCGGTACACGGTCGGAAGCTCGCGCTTGCACATATATTCCGCGACCGCTTCATTCGCCGCGAGCATGAATTCCTCGATGAGCTTTTCGCTTTCGCCTCGGTCGCGGTACTGGATATCGGTTGGATTACCGTTTTCATCCACGATAATTTGCGCTTCCGGGATATCAAGCTCTAATGCGCCGCGCTCAATGCGCCGCTTGTACAGCGCGTGCGCAAGGTCGTTCATGCGCTCAGCGGTATCGACGAGGAAGGCATATTCCTCCCGCAGGGCTTTGTCGCCCGCGAGGATTTTGTTTACCTTATTATAGGTCATGCGCGCGCCCGACCGAATGACCGATTTGGCAAAGCGCGCCTTGTAGCGCCGTCCGTCCTTATCCACTTCCATCAGCGCGGAGAAGGTCAGACGGTCGACGCCGGGATTTAAGGAGCAAATGCCGTGGCTGAGCGCAAACGGCAGCATAGGCACGACATGGCCCGGGTAATAAACCGATGTGCCGCGGCGGAACGCCTCCATATCGAGCGGCGCGCCGGGTGTGACATAATGCGACACATCTGCGATGTGCACGCCGAGCAGCAAATGTCCGTTTTCGAGCGGCTCAAGCGATACCGCGTCGTCAAAATCCTTCGCGTCATCGCCGTCGATGGTAAAAATGAGCTTGTCCCGCAGGTCGAGACGGTCCTTGCACGCCGCCGGGTCGACCTCCTGCCCGATTGCGTCCGCCTGTTGCAGCACTTCGTCGGGAAATACATCATACACGCCGTTTTCGTGCAGGATGCCCGCAATGGCGGCTTCCATCGTGCCGTCCTCGCCCAAATCCGCTTGGACCACGCCCTGCGGCGGCAGCTTTTCATCTCCGTAGCAGGAGATGGACACTGCGACGCGGTCGCCGGGCTGGGCATCGCCCAGATGGTGGCGGTCGATGGCAACCTCGGGGTATTTCTTGGAGACCGGCTGCACAAAATAGGCGTTTCCGCGCTGCACCAGCGCGCCGGTCAGCTCGCGGTCAGCACGACGCAGCACGCGAATGACCGTACCTTCCCGCCGACCTCGGTTGTTTTTTCGCTCGGACAGCTTGACCAGCACGCGGTCGCCGTGCCAAGCGCCGCCGTTTGCACCAGGCGGGATAAACAGGTCATCCGGCTTGATACCGTCTTCGGGCGCATCGGGGGCAACAAAGGCGAAAGCGCGTTCGGTGGCAAGATACGTGCCTGCCACACAGCCGTAATGCGTGCAGACGGCAAAACGGTTTTTCTTGTTTTTCATCACCTGACCGTCCGCTATCAGGTGGTCGAGCGCGTCTTTCAGCTCGTTCTTTCCGGTTTCGGGCAGGGCGCGGCGCAATTCATCCATGCGCATGGGCTGCGTCAGTAGGGCAAGCAGTTTGCTTTCCAGCTCGGTTTGTTCCATAAAAAGCCCTCCTTTCTATTCAGTATACCATTATCCAAGGCGGAATAAAAGGAAAATTGGCGTAAGCTCTAGTTTGACGGCGCGCGGGTCGCATGGTACACTAAGAATAAGCAAAAACCTCCGGAAAGGGGAGTAGCATGATGAAAGCATTGATTACCGGCGCATCCTCCGGCGTTGGGCGCGAAATTGCCCGCCTGCTGTCCGAACGCGGCTATGAGCTGATTTTGTGTGCGCGACGGGAGGAGCGGCTGCGTGAACTTGCCGCTGAGCTGCCAACCATGTGCCATATCATCGCGGCGGATGTATCGGACGCAAAGGAATGCCGCCTGCTGTATGAAGCGGCGCGCGGAGATGACCTTGAGGTGGTCGTCAATAACGCGGGCTTTGGTCTGTTCGGTGCGTTCACCGAAACCGATTTAGACGAAGAGCTGCGCATGATTGACACCAACATTCGCGCGGTGCATATTCTGACCAAGCTGGCTGTGCAGGATTTTGACAAACGCGGGCGCGGTTATGTGCTCAATGTCGCGTCGAGCGCAGGATTTTTGCCGGGGCCGCTCATGGCGACCTATTACGCCACCAAAAACTACGTTTTGCGGCTGACCGAAGCGCTTCGTGAGGAGCTGCGGCGTGCGGGCAGCGGAGTCAAGGTGTGCGCGTTGTGTCCCGGACCGGTGGATACCGAGTTTAACAAGGTTGCGGGTGTACGGTTTGCGCTCGGCGGTCTGACCGCGCAGCGCGTTGCGCGTGCGGCGGTAGACGGGATGTTTGCAGGCAAGGGCATCATTGTGCCGGGTGCTGCAATGAAGGCAATGACGGTCGCACGCCATTTCGCGCCCGATAGTCTGCTGGCGCGCGTGACTTACCACTTCCAGCACAAAAAGGGTGGCGCATGACCGGGCAAGAGATTCGACGCACGCTGCAAAGCGAATTTGTGCGCACGCTGCGCAAACCCTTTGTCGATGCGGTCAAGGCATATCGGCTGGTGCAGTCGGGGGATACTGTCGCCGTCTGCATTTCGGGTGGCAAGGATTCCATGCTGCTGGCGCTTCTGATGCAGGATTTGCAGCGCACGGTGGATTTTTCGCTCCGCTTTCTGGCGATGGACCCAGGATATACGCCGGAGGGGCGCGCGCGACTGGAAGCGAACGCTGCGCACCTCGGCCTGCCGCTCGAAATCTTTGATACCGACGTGCTGCGCATCGCGGGCAACCACGCGGCCGAGCATCCGTGCTTTTTGTGCGCGAAAATGCGGCGCGGTTATCTGTACACCGAGGCGCAAAAACGCGGCTGCAACAAGATTGCGCTTGGCCATCACTATGATGACGCGGTCGAGACGGTGCTGATGGGACTGATTTACGGCGGTCAGGTGCAGGCGATGCTGCCGCGCCTTGCCGCGAAGAACTACGCGGGGATGGAGCTGATTCGCCCGCTTTATCGGACACGCGAGCGCAATGTACAAGCGTGGACAGATTTCTGCGGGCTGGACTTTGCCTCGTGTGACTGCCCGGCGAAACAGCTGGAGCGCGACACCAAGCGCGCGGCGGTTAAGGCGCTGATTGCGTCGCTGGCAGCGGAAAATCCGCAGATTGAGGCGAATATCTTGAATGCCGTCAAGAATGTGGACACTGCCAAGCTGCTGGGCTGGCGGGATGAAAACGGATGCTACAGCTTCCTCGACCGGTTGGAAAAGTAAGAAAAAGCGGAAAACCTGACGGGTTTTCCGCTTTTTTGTCATTCGGTTTTGGTATAAAGCATACGAATGGAGTTGAGCACGCACAGCATGGCAACGCCGGAGTCTGCGAATACTGCCAGCCACATGGATGCGATACCGGCAAGACCCAGCACCATGACCAGCAGCTTAACGCCCAGCGCAAACGCAATGTTCTGGTGGGAGATACGCCGCGCGCCGCGCGCAATCTGCACGGAGGCCGGAATGGATGACAGGTCGGCATTCATGAACACCACGTCCGCGGCTTCGATTGCTGCGTCGGCGCCGCTGCCCATCGCCGCGCCGACATCCGCGCCCGCAAGCACGGGTGCGTCGTTGATGCCGTCGCCGACGAACATCACCGCGCCGTGCTTTTCACGCAGCTCGGTCAGCGCAGTCAGTTTATCCTCGGGCAGCAGACGTGCGCGTACTTCTTGGATGCCAAGCTCCTGCGCGACCGCGTCCGCGGTCTCCTGTGCGTCGCCGGTCAGCATGGCGGTGGTCAGGCCCTGCGCCTGCATGCGGTCCATCGCCTGT
This sequence comes from Agathobaculum sp. LCP25S3_E8, assembly GCF_052117165.1. Lineage (NCBI taxonomy): Bacteria > Bacillati > Bacillota > Clostridia > Eubacteriales > Butyricicoccaceae > Agathobaculum > Agathobaculum sp. LCP25S3_E8. Next base: position 68,794 of record NZ_JBQKJR010000003.1, on the reverse strand, counting down.
TTTGCGTCCGCCTTGACCGTGTCCGAAATCACAATATGGCCGAGCAGATGCCCGTCTTGTGCAAGCAGTACTTCGGTACTGCCGGGCGTGCCGGTGAAGCCTGCAAGGTTAATGCTGTGCCGCTCGAGCAGCTTACGGTTGCCGCACAGCACGGTTTTGCCGCCAATAACGGCTTCCACGCCTTCGCCCGCCTGTTCACGGATGGAATCCGCAGCAGGGTAGTCGGTCTGGCAGGCGGCCAGAATGGACTTCGCAATCGGGTGGGTGGATGCGGATTCACAGGCCGCCGCAAGCTGCAGCAGCTCGACGGCTTCCATGTTCGCGTCCGCGGCAGGCACCACCTGCTGCACAGCGAAGTTGCCGCGGGTGATGGTACCGGTCTTATCCATGACAATGGTTTTTACGTCGTTGAGCGCCTCCAGGGACACGCCGCCTTTGAACAGGATGCCGTGTTTGGAGCCTGCGCCGATGCCTGCAAAGTAGGTCAGCGGCACACTCAGCACAAGCGCACACGGACAGGAAATGACAAGGAAGGTCAATGCGGTGTATACCCAATGACTCCAGTCGCCGGTAATGAGACCGGGGACAAGGGCGGTCAGTGCCGCAATACCGACCACGGCAGGCGTGTAAACACGCGAAAAACGTGTAATGAAGCGGTCAATTTTTGGCTTGCGCGCAGCAGCGTTTTCCACGCTGTCCAGAATACGCTGCACCATGCTTTCGGCCAGCACATGGGTGACGCGCAGCTTGAGCACACCGTCCGTATTGACGCAGCCGGACAGCGCGCGGTCGCCGGGCGCGACGCGCACCGGCACCGGTTCGCCGGTGATGGCGGCGGTGTCCAGACGGCTGACGCCTTCTTCGACTACGCCGTCAAGCGGGACACGGTCGCCCGGACGGACGAGAACGAGGTCATCCACCTGCGCGTCGGCAGCGGGAATGGTCTGCGTACTGCCGTCGGGCTGGATGCGATTAACGATTTCCGGCCGCAAATCGACCGCCTGCATGATCTGGCGGCGCGAGCGCTCCACCGCACGATCCTCAAAATATTCGCCGATGCGGTAGAACAGCATAACACCGACTGCTTCGTCGGATGCGCCGATTGCCCATGCGCCGATGGTTGCCAGTGACATCAAAAAGTTTTCGTCGAAAATTCGGCCTTTGCCGATATTGCGCACAGCGGTCAGCAGCACGCGCCAGCCGAGCAGCAAATATGCTGCCAGCATCGCGACAACCTGCGGCACACCGTCCAGCACCAGTTCGCCGAGCAGGAACAGCCCCGCGCCGATGAGCAGTTCGGCCAGTGTATGACCGCCGGTTTCCTCTTCGTCCTCCTCAGGCGCGATGACTTTGGTTGCGCTTTCGATGGAGGTGCAGATTTCACGGATACGGGGCAGCAGCGCATCCGGATCGTCGCCGGTTACGCGCAGCTGGCGGGTTTCAAACACCAGAGTGCAGTCGTGCACGCCGTCCAGACGGCTGATTTGATGCTGCATTTCGGCAGCGCAGTGCGCACAGCCGAGGTTTTGCAATGTATACACGCGCTGTTTGCCATGTTTGTGGTGTGCATGCGCGTGCGCTTCGGAATGCAGATCGTGGTGTTCGTGGTGATGCTCATCGCCGCAGCCGCAGGCATCCTCGTGATGGTGGTGCTCATGGCCGCAGCCACAGGAGTCATCGTGATGGTGGTGCTCATGGCCGCAGCCACAGGCGTCATCGTGATGGTGATGCTCATGCCCGCAGTCGCAGGCATCCTCGTGGTGATGGTGCTCGTGCCCGCAGCCGCAGGCGTCATCGTGGTGGTGATAATGCTCGTGTCCGCAATTGCAAGCGGCAGAGTGGGGATGATCTGTATGGTTTTCAGTATTATCTGCGTACGCGTGGGAATGTAAAGCGTTTTTGGTAGCAGTTGCGGCTCCGCAGGATTCTTCGAATGCCATATCGACGGCCTCCTAATTTATATATGAATGATTGCTCATATGTTCATATATTCATATTATGACATGGCAGATGGTTTGTCAATACGCGATACGCAAAAAAATGCACAAAAGAAAAGACCATCATTTGACGGTCTTTGATACAGTTTGCAAGCAAACTCAGGCGGCACTTTTATCCGGCAGTTGTGCCAAAATGATGGCGGCAAACATCAGCACGCAGCCCAGAATCTCCCGACCGGACAGCGTTTGATGCAGGATGATCCAACCGGCAAGTACGGAGATAACCGACTCCAGGCTCATAATCAGCGAGGCAACGGTCGGGTTCATGCCCTTTTGTCCAATGATTTGCAGGGTATAAGCGGCCCCGGAAGACAATGCGCCTGCATACAGCACAGGCTTCCACGCGGCGAGTACTGCGCTCAGACTGGGCTGCTCAAAGAGCAGCATACCCGCGCCTGCAATCACAGCGCAGACAAAAAACTGAATGCAGGACATTTTCACGCTGTCGGTCAATGGAGAAAAATGGTCAATGACCATAATATGTACCGAAAACAGAATGGCACAGATAAAAGTGAGGAGGTCACCGAAGTTCACGCTCAACCCATCGGTCAGACAGAGGAAATACAGGCCGACGATTGCCAGCGCTACACCGCACCAGACCAGTCTGCCGCATTTACGCCCGAACAGAAGGCCGAGCAGGGGCACGATTAAAATGTAACAGGCGGTCAGAAAGCCGGATTTGCCGACTGTAGTGTACAGCAGACCAATCTGCTGAAAAATACTCGCAAAGCACAGCGCCGTGCCGCAGCACACACCGCCGAGCACCAACGTTTTGCGTGCGCGCCGTTTTTCTTCGGCAGTTTCATGTGTGCGGCTCGGACCGTTTTTGTGTAGAACGGCGACAACGGGCAGCAGGACAATGCCGCCGATGACGCTGCGCGCGAAAAGAAAGGTAAACGGGCCGACATAGTCCATGCCGACGCTCTGCGCCACGAAAGCCACGCCCCAGATGGCGGCGGTGAGCAGAAGAATCAGGGAGTTTCGGATTTTCATGGCGAAAACGCTCCTTTGCGGAAAATTTTCAATACATAAAAAAACGAACCGCTTAAGGCGGTTCGCTTTTTGGAGCTGCTGACCGGATTTGAACCGGTGACCTCATCCTTACCAAGGATGCACTCTACCTACTGAGCTACAGCAGCAAAGTGGCAGGGGCAGTAGGGATCGAACCCACGGCACTCGGTTTTGGAGACCGATGCTCTACCAGCTGAGCTATACCCCTGTATGGCTCCTCAAGTTGGACTCGAACCAACGACCCTGCGGTTAACAGCCGCATGCTCTACCAACTGAGCTATTGAGGAATGTACAAAAGTGCTGGTATCAAATTGCAAGCATCTATTGCAGTTAGCCTAAACATTATAGCGCGCAAAGTGAAAAGTTGTCAAGAGAAAAATCAAAGAAAAAACGGAAAAATTCGTAAAAACCGTTGGCCCGTCTGCGGTGGACGCATGGAGACATCCGCCGCAGACGGTAGGGGGGGGTCATTCGGCCAAACGGTAAATTGCAAGGATGGCGTCTTTATCAAGGGGTGTATAGCTCTTGACAGGACCGTTCACGGTGCGCACGGTGTTGCCTGCAAGCGTTTCATAATCTGCAGGCTTGATGCCGAGCTGCGGCAGGTGTACCGGCATGCCGATTTCTTCAAAAAAGCGTTTCATGGTCAGAATACCTTCGCGTGCGGTGCGCTCCGGGCAGGTAAAGTCCATTTCTACGCCGAACACACGGTTTGCCAGCTGTGCAAAGCGCGGGATATCGTTTTTCATTTCGTACATCGCCCACGCCGGAAACAGTACGGAAAGACCTGCACCGTGTGCGATCTCGTCGCGGAAAGCGCTCAGTTCATGCTCAAGCTTGTGCACCGGGAACAGGCGTGTACGGCCGCAGCCGGTGTAATCGTTGTGCGATATGCTGCCCGCCCACATAAGCGTGGCGCGTGCTTCGTAATCATTCGGGTCGGCGATGGCACGGCGGCCTGCGTCGCGCGTTGCGATCATCAGACCCTCAGCGATGCGGTCGGTGATATCGCTCTCGCCGCCTGCAGGGGTGAGATAACGTTCGAGCGTGTGCATCATAATATCCACGATGCCGCAGCCGGTCTGGAATTTGGACACGGAAAATGTGTTTTCCGGATTGAGGAAGCTGATGCGCGGACGGTTGGTCTGGCTGGTGATGCCGCGCTTTTCGCGGGTTTCCTCGTTGGTCAGCACGCAGGAGTTGCTGCTTTCCGAGCCGGAAGCGGCAAGCGTCAGCACGGTGGCAACGGGCAGGGTCTTGTCCGGTGCGGTGCCGGTCGAGGCGAATTCCCACGGGTCGCGGCCTGTGGCAACGCCCATGCCGATGCCCTTAGCCGAGTCGATAACCGAACCGCCGCCGACAGCCAGAATAAAATCTATCCCCTCACGCTGGCACAGTGCGATGCCCTTGCGTACCATAGATACCTTGGGGTTAGGCTCGACGCCGCCGAACTCAATGAACGACAGGCCGGCATGGAACAGACTCTGCTCCACGCGGTCGAGCAGGCCGGACGAGCGCGCGCTCGACCCTCCGAAGTGCACCAGCACGCGGTGCGCGCCGATTTCCTTGAGTTTTGGGCCGATTTGCTCTTCAATACCACGGCCAAAGATAATTTCGGTTGTTGTATGGATGGTAAAATTCAGCATGGCGGCGACATCCTGCCCTTCTTGTTGGAATAAGTTAATTCTATTATACCTGTACCCTTGCAAAAAGTCAAAAAATTAGATAGAATAATAAAACAGATATCAAGGAAGATTTTGTATTCTGTAGAAAGAGGGACTGTCCCCTTGTTATATGATTATTCTGCCGCGCAGTGGCTTCTGATTTTTTATCTATATTGCTTTCTAGGCTGGTGCTTTGAATCCACGGTTGTTTCTGTGCAGCAGCGTCGGTTCGTCAACCGTGGCTTTTTACGTGGGCCGATGCTGCCGATTTATGGCTTCGGGGCGACTATTTTGCTGCATGTTTCGCTGCCGCTGTATGACCGGCCGGTAGAATTGTTTTTTGCCAGCATGCTGGCGGCGACGGTGTTTGAGTATGTCGTCGGCGTGGTGATGGAAAAACTGTTTAAGGTCAAATACTGGGATTACTCCACCCATCGGTTTCAGTTTCAAGGGCGCATCTGCCTGCAATCCTCTCTGTGCTGGGGATTTTTGGGGCTGATTCTCGCGCGGGCGATTCATCCGCCGGTGGAAGCCATTGTGGTGGTGCTGCCGTTTGGGCTGCTGATTGCCGTGGATGTGCTGCTTTCGGTGATGTTTGTCAGCGACGTTACGGTATCTGTGCGCACGGCGCTCGATTTGGCCCGGATGCTGGAGGAACTGGATAAGCTGCGTGAGCAAAGCGTGGAGCTGCGCCGGCAGCTTTCCGAGACCGCTTTGGTGCAGCTGACCCGGCTGTCCTATCGTGTGGACGAAGCGCGCGGTGAATGGTCGGAGAAGATGGACGATGCCCGCGAGCAGCTGTCCGAACGGATGGGCGGTGCGCGTGAGCAGTTCTCCGAGCGGGTGGATGGCGCACGTGAGCAGTTTGCCGATGCGAAAGAGCAGATTCTGGCACGGCTGGACGAGCTGCAAAACCGCTTTGACGAGCAGGCGGCGAACCTTGGCCGTATCCGCAAGAGCATGCTGCGCGGCAACCCGACAGCGCGGTCGGCGCGGTATGATGCGGTGCTGCAGCGCCTGAAAAAGCGGATTGACACGCGGCGCCGTGGTTAAAACTACGCAAAATGCACAAAATGATGCAAAATGACGGTATTCCATGCGCGCGTTTCGTCAGTTTTTCGCTTGCTAAAATGCGCATTTCAGGTGTATATTAATAGTACCCGGAGAACCTATCGTTTTAGTGGTGTATCCGTGATTTGTGTATCCCCTTTTTGGAGAGAAAGGCTTGAGATAAAATGAAAAGATTTGTTTATGCGGACAATGCGGCAACGACTCCGCTGTCCGAAACTGCATTTAACGCAATGAAGCCGTGGCTGACCGAGTATTACGGCAACCCGTCCTCGCTGTACCGCATCGGCCGCGAGGCCAAGATGGCGCTCAACGAGGCGCGCACGACGGTCGGCAAGTGCCTGAACGCGGCAGCGCCGGTCAATGAAGCGAACGATTACGCCCCAGGCGAAATCATCTTCACCGGCGGCGGCTCGCAGGCGGACAACCTCGCCATCCGCGGCTTTATGCACGGTCCGACGGCGAAGGGCCGCAAGCATCTGATTACCTCGAAGATTGAGCATCACGCGGTGCTGTATACCTGCGAAGCGCTGGAAAGAGAAGGCTTCCGCGTCACCTATCTGGATGTGGATAAGGAAGGCCATGTGGACCTTGAACAGCTCAAGCGCGAGCTGAGCGAGGATACCGCTCTGGTCTCCGTGATGGCGGCGAATAACGAAATCGGCACCATTCAGCCGCTGAAGGAGATTGCGGCGCTGGCGCATTCGGTCGGGGCAAAGTTCCACACGGACGCGGTGCAGGCGGTCGGCCACATGCACATCGATGTGCAGGAAATGGGCATTGATATGTTGTCGCTCTCTGCACATAAGTTCCGCGGTCCGCGCGGCGTCGGTGCGCTGTATCTGAAGAAGGGCATTGCACTGGAGCCGCTGGTATACGGCGGCGGACAGGAGCGCGGCCTGTGCTCGGGTACCGAGAACACCGCGGGCTGCATCGGCCTTGCGGCGGCGATGAAGGAAGCCGTTGAGGGGCTGGATGAGAAGATGGGCTACGTAAAGCGTCTGACGGACAAGCTGGTCAAGGGCGTGATGGACAACATTCCCTATACGCACTTTACCGGCGACCCGGAAAATCGTCTGCCGGGCACGGCGTCGTTCGTGTTTGAGGCGATTGAGGGTGAGGGCCTGATTTTGATGCTGGACAATATGGGCATCTGCGGCTCGACCGGATCGGCCTGCTCGACCGGTTCGCTCGACCCGTCCCACGTGCTCATGGCCATCGGCCTGCCGCACGAGATTGCGCACGGTTCGCTGCGCCTGACGCTGGGCGAGCAGAACACCGAAGAGGATGTGGACTATATCATCGAGACCGTGACGCAGGTGGTGTCCACGCTGCGTTCGATGAGCCCGGTATGGGAGAACGGTAAGCCCAATCTGACCGCAGCAAGCGAGCTGCACGAGCATCACTAAGATAGATTCAACCGAAAAAGGAGATTTTTTCTATGCAATACAGCGAAAAGGTACTCGACCACTTCACCCATCCGCGTAACGTGGGCGAGATTGAGGATGCCAACGGCGTCGGCGAAGTTGGCAACGCCAAGTGCGGCGATATCATGAAGATTTACCTCAAAGTATCGGATGACGGTGTCATTGAGGACGTGAAGTTTAAGACCTTCGGCTGCGGCGCGGCAATTGCGACCAGCTCGATGGCGACCGAGATGGTCAAGGGCAAGACGCTCGAAGAGGCGCTCAAGCTGACCAACAAGGCGGTTGCCGAGGCGCTGGACGGCCTGCCGCCGGTCAAGATGCACTGCTCGGTACTTGCGGAGGAGGCGCTGCGCTCGGCTATCGCGGACTATTACAAGCGCTTGGGCAAGGACCCCACTGAGATTCTCGGCTGTGACATGGATTGCGCCGCTTGCCATCATGAGCATGACGAGCACGCGCATTAAGCAGTAAACAGATGCATACACTGAGGGCAGATTGCAAAATCTGCCCTCAGTTTGTCAAAAATATTTCGCGCGAAGCGCGTGTTTTATTAGAAAATAGCAGTATACTGCTATTTTCATCAAAAAGTCCAGCTTTGCCGGGCGTTTTGATACGTGATTCATTCGATCGGAAACGTGTTTCCGATCGACAGCAGGGCAGATTGCAAAATCTGCCCTTTTGGCGTGTCCGAAGGAGGGTGACAGCCTGCCATGACAGAAATTACAAAAAGTATAACTTTTCTGAATGAATACAAATCGTTGAGGGATGCGGTGCAGCAGGGCAAAACGCCGCTGCTGGCGGTCGGTTTGTCTGCCATCCATAAAGCGCATCTCGCGGCGGCGCTCGGACTGGATATTGGTCGCCCGGTGTGCGTACTGACCGATGATGATACGGCGGCGGCGCGGTTTGCGCTCGACTTGCAGGCCTTTGCCGAGCGCGAGGTGCTGACTCTGCCTGCACGTGAACTGGTCATGGCGGATGTGGTGGGCGTGTCGCGCGGATATGAGCAAAAACGCCTTTCCGTGTTGGATGCACTGCCGGATGCAGCTTTTTCGGTCATATCCGTGCAGGCGGCTGTGCAGCGCACGCTGCCGCCCGACGCGCTCCAAAGCGCCGTAGTACAGCTTGCCACTGGACAGACTGTACCGCTGGAAACCCTGACGCAGCAGCTCACTCGTGCGGGTTACGAACGCTGTGTGCAGGTCGAGGGTATGGGACAGTTCTCGGTGCGCGGCGGCATTCTGGACGTGTTCCCACCACAGGCGGCAAACCCGTATCGTGTGGAGTTCTGGGACGACGAAATCGATTCAATTGCAACCTTTGACGTGGGTAGTCAGCGGCGGCTGGAAACTTCCGAAACACTGCGCTGTCTGCCGTGTATGGAAACGCTGCCGCATCTTGCACCGGGCGGTGCGAAAGGGCTGGCAAAGGCAGTGCGCGGACTGCTTTCCACGCGCAAAAAGAAGCATCCTGACCTCGCGGCGCATATCGAGCGCGATGCGGAGCGGCTGGAGGAAACCGGTGCGCTGCCCGCAGCGGACAAATACCTGCCGCTAGTGTATCCGGAGTTGGCGACCGCGCTCGATTACCTGCCGGAAAACGCGATTGTGCTCATCGAGGACACGCCGCGCCTGCGCGACGCCGCGCGAGATTTTGCTGCCCGCATTGCGGATGATGTGACCGCGCTGCTTGAGCGCGGGGAGATGGCCCCCGGGCTTGACGGTTATGCGCTCGACTTCGCCGCGCTCTGCCGCACGCCGCATACGATTTTGCGGCTGGACAGCTTTTTGAACAACGTTCCTGAGCTGGCTCCGCAGCATTTGGAGAACTTCGTCGCAAATCAGATGAACGCCTACGGCGGCAATCTGGATATGGCCGCGGCCGATATTCGCGGTTATACCCAGCAGGGTCGTGCGGTTGCTGTGCTGTGCGGCAGTGCGCTGCGATGCCGGAACATGTGCGACGCACTGACCGAAGCGGGGCTGACAGCAACGGTCAGCGACCTGCTGCCTAAGGGCGGGCAGGTTTGTGTGATGGAAGGTACGCTGTCCGCGGGCTTCGAGTATCCCGACCTCGGTCTGGTGGTCATCACGGAAGGACAGGTGCTGGCGCGGCGCAAAAAGACGCAGGTCAAGAAGTCGAACCGTGACCGTGTCAAGTCGTTCACCGACCTGACGCCGGGCGATTTGGTCGTGCATGAGCACCACGGCATCGGCCGCTTTGTCGGCATGGAGCGCATGACCGTGGATGGCGCGGAGCGCGATTTTATTAAGATTGCTTTTGCAGGCACGGATTTTCTGTATGTCCCGGCGACCAGTCTTGATCTGATTTCTAAATACATCGGCGGCGGTGAGCCGGAAAAGGTGCGGCTCAATAAGCTCGGCGGCGCGGACTGGTCGCGCTCCAAGGCACGGGCCAAGGCGGCAGCCAAGGAACTGGCGGAGGGGCTGATTAAGCTGTACGCTGAGCGTGCCAAGGTCAAGGGTTTTGCCTTCCCGCAGGACGACGCATGGCAGCGCGAGTTCGAGGAAGCCTTCCCCTATGAGGAAACCGATGACCAACTGCGCTGCATTGCGGAAATCAAGATGGATATGGAGTCCGACCGTCCGATGGACCGTCTGCTGTGCGGCGACGTGGGCTTCGGCAAGACCGAGGTTGCGCTGCGCGCCGTGATGAAGTGCGTGCTGGCAGGCAAACAGGCTGCCATCCTCGTACCGACCACTGTGCTTGCGCGTCAGCATTACCTGACCGCCTTGCAGCGATTCCAGGGGCATCCGGTGACCATAGAGTTGCTCACGCGCTACAAAACCGGCTCGGAGCAGACCCAGCTGCTCAAAAAACTGGAAGCCGGCTCGGTTGATATCGTGATAGGTACGCATAAGCTGTTCAACAAGAAGATTAAATTCAAGGATTTGGGGTTGCTCGTCGTGGACGAGGAACAGCGTTTTGGCGTCAGCCACAAGGAGACGCTCAAGGAACTGTCCAAGAATGTGGATGTGCTGACGTTGTCGGCGACTCCTATCCCGCGTACGCTCAATATGGCGCTGAGCGGGATTCGCGATATGTCCTCCATCGAAGAGCCACCGCTCAACCGTCATCCGGTGCAGACGTTTGTGTTGGAGCAGAATGACGGCGTGCTGCTGGACGCGATTCGTCGTGAGCTTGCGCGCGGCGGACAGGTGTACTATCTGCATAACCGCGTTGAGTCGATAGCGCGGTGCGCGAATTTATTGCAGCAGCGCTTGCCGGATGCGCGCATCGGCATTGTGCACGGCAAGATGACGCAAAAAGAAATCGCCGCCGCGATGAATGCCATGGCGGACGGTGAAACCGACATTCTGGTCTGCACGACCATCATTGAAACCGGCATCGATATTCCGAACGCTAACACGCTTATCATCGAGAACGCGGACAACATGGGCCTGGCCCAGCTGCACCAGATTCGCGGGCGTGTTGGCCGGTCGAGCCGCCATGCCTACGCCTATCTGTGCTATCGGCGCGGCAAGGCGCTCTCCGAGATTGCGCAGAAGCGTCTCTCCGCCATCCGCGAGTTTGCGGCGTTCGGCTCAGGCTTCAAGATTGCGATGCGCGATTTGGAAATTCGCGGCGCGGGCAACGTTTTAGGCCCGGAGCAGTCCGGCCACATGATGAGCGTCGGTTATGACCTGTATCTCAAGCTGCTGGAAGAAGCGGTGCAGGAGGAAAAGGGCGAAACGCCCAAGCCGCGCGTGGACTGCGCGGCCGAGCTGCTGCTGTCGGCTAATCTGCCGTCCGACTATGTGCCGGATGCGGGCCAGCGCGTGGATTTGTACCGTCGCATTGCGCTCATCCGCACGGAAGAGCAGAAGAGCGACATGCTTGACGAGCTGATTGACCGCTTTGGTGAGCCGCCCCGCGAGGCGGTGGCACTGCTGGACATCGCGCTGCTGCGCAGCCGCGCAAGTGAGCAGGGCATTTCGGAAATCAAGGAGCAAGACGGTCGTCTGTTGCTGACCTTTGCGCAGACCGACTTTGCGCGTCTGTCTGCGCTTTGCGGGGACGAGTCGTTCCGCGGGCGGCTGCTGCTCAATGCGGGCAGTACGCCGTATCTGTCGCTGCGGCTGAATAAGGGCGAAACGCCGCTCGATATGGCAGAAACGCTGGTCGGCAAGTACGCACAGACCGCGTAACACAAAAAAACACCCGATGGGACAGGGTTCCCATCGGGTGTTGTATATTTTCAGCTGACGCGCTTCATGGCGCTCAGAATGTCCGCGACCGTTTGGTTTGCTTCGTCCGTGCCGATGTCATAGCGCTTGCCGGACATGTAATAGGCCATGTCATGCGAAGCACGGTACTTGACCCATTCTGTCACATCCACCGAATCTGCGCCGAATGGAAAGTCATAGGTGAACTGTGACATCGAAAGGGTATCTTGGGAAGCGTCACGCACAGACGCAGACATAGCGGGGATGACAGGGGTCAGGCCATTCGCTTCCGTACCGCCCGCCAGCCAGCGGTCGGTCTCGGTCAGCGCACCCATATCGACAAGGTCGCTTAAAAAGGACTGGTATTCGTCATAGCTCATGTCATCCGTGTTGTATTTTTCGCTGAGCTCCTTGAGCTGTTCGTCGGTCAGCGCATCCAGACCTGCGGACGGCTCGCGCTGCTCCAGCTGCTCGAGCTTATTTTTCGTAAAGGCTGCAAATTCATCCTTATACTCGTCTTTGAGCGTCGCCATCGGCAGTTTGTTGCCGTTTTCCAGCGTATGCTCGGTAACATTGAACCAGCTGCTTTGGAAACCTCCGATTGTCATAAACTCTCTTCCTTCCTTTGGTGATTGTAAAACAAAAAATGTCATATACTATACATATCGTCCACAAAGTGTTCAGAGATAACAGGGGAGCAGGGCGGCGGCTTGACTTTTGCACGGATTGTTGTTATACTGGCACTGTAATATAGAAACGTATGCAAAGACGCGGGAAAAGTAACCGTTTTTGAGACGCGCTTCAAGAGAGAAGCCCCTCGGCTGAAAGGGCTTCGCGCGTGGGGCGGTGAAGTGCGCCCGCCGAGCATCGGGGTCAAACGCCCCGCGGGACGCACCCGTTATCCTGCATCCGAGTGAAAAACAGGAGTGGAACCGCGACATGAGTGCCGCCTCTTTGAGAAAAGAGGCGGCTGTATTTTTTGTAAAATCATCCCAATAAAGGAGAGTGTCATATGAAACTGTTTAATACCCTGACCCGCCAGAAGGAGGAATTCGTTCCGATTACGCCGGGCGAGGTCAAAATGTATTCCTGCGGCCCGACCGTGTATAACTACTTCCACGTCGGCAACGCGCGCCCGTTTATTGTGTTCGACCTGCTGCGCCGTTATTTTGAGTATCGCGGCTATAAGGTGCAGTTTGTGCAGAACTTCACCGACATTGACGATAAGGTGATTAACAAGGCCAACGAAGAGGGCGTGGATTTCAACGTCATTGCCGACCGCTATATCAAAGAGTATTACACGGACGCGGAGGGCCTTGGCATCGGCAAGGCGACCGTGCATCCCCGTGCGACCGAGACGATGGACGCAATCATCGATATCGTACAGAAGCTGCTCGACAACGGTCACGCCTATCTCGCGCCGAACGGCGACGTATACTTCCGCACCAAGTCCGACCCGGATTATGGCAAGCTGTGCCATCAGCCGATGGAAGAGCTGCAGGCGGGTGCGCGTATCAGCGTAGGCGAGCAGAAGGAGGACCCGATGGACTTTGCGGTCTGGAAGGCAGCGAAGCCGGGCGAACCTGCATGGGATACGCCGTGGGGCAGTAAGGGACGTCCGGGCTGGCATATTGAGTGCTCCGCGATGGTCAACAAGTACCTCGGCCCGACCATCGACATTCACTCCGGCGGTCTCGACCTGATTTTCCCGCACCACGAGAACGAAATCGCGCAGTCCGAGTGCGCAAACGGCTGTGCCTTTGCGCATTACTGGCTGCACAACGGCTTTTTGACCATCGACAACGAGAAAATGTCTAAATCCAAGGGCAACTTCTTCATGGTGCGCGACGCAGCAAAGCAGTTCGGCTATGAAACCATCCGTATGTTTATGCTGTCCGCGCACTACCGCACGCCGCTCAACTACTCGGCCGAGTCGCTTGAGATGAACAAGGCGTCGCTGGCGCGCCTGTACGAGGCGCGGAACAATATGGAATTCCGCATCGAAAAGGCCGAGGGCGACACGATGACCGCTGAAGAGACGGCCAAGATGGAAGCGCTTGCGGCATACAAGCAGAAATTTATCGACGCGATGGATGATGACCTCAATACGGCGGATGCGCTCTCTGCCATCTTTGAGCTGACGCGTGAAATCAATGCGTGGATGGGCGCGCATCAGGACGCAAGCAAGGCGTTTCTGACCGCAGCGCACGACCTGTTTATGGAGCTGACCGGCGTTCTGAATCTGGTGCAGAAGCGCGACGATGCAGTGGATCCGGATGCGGAGAAGATCGAAGCGCTGATTGCGCAGCGCGCAGCGGCCAAGAAGGAGAAAAACTTTGCGGAAGCCGACCGTATCCGCGATGAGCTGGCTGCGATGGGCGTAACCATCAAGGATACCCGTCAGGGTACCCAGTGGAGCCGCGCATAAAACGAAAAATGAACGGCCACCCTGAGAAGAATGTTCTCTGGGTGGCCGTATTGCTTTGCCAGGGTGATCACGCGCCGGTGATGCGGGCGATGTGAAGCGTGAGGTACAGCAGCTCGTTTTTGCCGGCATCGAAGTCGTATTCCTGTAAAATGATATTGCAAATCGTCTGCGCACAGGCGAAGGCATCTGGGTATTTATCCTGTACCGGAGGAAGAAGGTCGGCGTCGCAGTCGCCGTAACTCTGTCCCGCGGCGATACGGCGCGCCAAAAACTTCAGATGGGTCACAAATCGGTAAAAATCAGGCGAATCGCGGTCAGGTTCTACGCCGCACTGCTCCTGCACCAGCCCGAATACCCGCTGCATCAGGCAGGTCATATCGTAAACCTCGGGAAATTCACCGCCGCCCTCCGCGTTGACAAAGTGCATGGCGATAAAGCCTGCCTCGTCCTCACCAAAGTCGATGCCGGTTTCCTCCCGAATCAGGTCAACGGCGGCACAGCCAGCCCGGTATTCCTCCGGATAGAACTGCCGAATATCCCACAAAAGCGGGTTTGACAACTCGATGCCCTGCTTATGCCGCTCAAGTGCGGCTGAAATGTGGTCGGGCAGGGTAACATAAATACTGTCCGACAAGGTTGCGTCCAGTGTGCGCTTGGCATGGTCGATAATGCGCTCACTGAGTAAAAAATGCGGCAGGGGAATACTGGTAAGCAGCTGCTGGAAACGATCGGAAAGCTGTCCGGCATGCAGTGTGAAACGCTTTTCAATCAGCTCGGCGGGGGCGCTGTCGCCAGTGTGACGGCCAAAGCCCAGTCCGCGCCCCATCAGCACGGTTTCCTCACCGTTTTCATCCAGCGCAATGACGACGTTATTGTTCAGCACTTTTTCAATTTGCATACCTTCACCTCCCTGTCAGCCGCAGCCCATATTCTTCGTCGGAAAACAGAGAAACTTTTCGAAGCGTAGTCGCGGTGGCTTTCACTGATTCCATCGAATCGACGCCCGCTTTCAGCATCCGCGTTATGTCCGCCGGTTCTGTTTCCTTTCCGTATATTGAAACAAGTATACCATGTATTTGACGCAGCGGTCAACGATACGCGGAAAAGCGCGCTAAAAAAACGCAAAGATTCGTTTTCGCTTGTCAGAGATATTGCTTTTTTGCTGTTAAAACGCTATAATCGCTATGTATATTATGTACCCTGTAAAAAGAGAGATCGGAGGCGCACCATGCGCATCATTATTGTAGGCTGTGGTAAGGTTGGTTCGGCATTGGCGGAACAGCTTTCCGCAGAAGGACACGACCTGACCCTCATCGACCTGTCCGAGCGTCGGCTCACCGAGCTGACCAACACGCTGGATTTAACTTCAGTTACCGGCAGCGGAACGAGTTATCACGTATTGGAGGAGGCGGGCGTGCGGGAAACCGACCTGTTGATCGCGGTCACTACGCATGATGAGATCAACCTGCTTTCCTGCCTGATTGCCAGCAAGGCGGCGGGCTGTCACACCATCGCGCGTGTGCGCGACCCGGAATATGTGTCGGAGGTCGGCTTTATTCGGGATGAGTTGGGCTTGTCCATGGTTATCAACCCGGAAATGTCCACAGCGCGTGTGGTTTCACGCCTGATTCGTTTTCCGTCGGCGATCGGCGTGAGCACCTTTGCGAAGGGGCGCATTGAGCTGCTCGATATCCGCATTCCAGACAGTTCCCGTTTGAACGGTATGGCGGTTTGTGAAGTTAATCCGCTGCTACGCACCAATGCGCTGCTCTGCATGGTACGCCGCGAGGGACAGACGTTTATTCCAAAGGGGGATTTTATTCTGTGCGCGGGCGATGATGTCACGGTGATCGTTCCGCCGAGCGAGCAGACGGACTTTTTCCGTCAGATTGGCGTGGCGAACGATCATATTCGCTCGGCAATGCTGATTGGCGGCGGAAAAATCTCTTATTTCCTTGCAAAAATGCTAATTGATACCGGTATTTCGGTTAAAATCATCGAAAATCGTCTGGAGCGCTGCGAGGCGCTTTCCGAATTGTTGCCGGGTGCAACCATTATCCATGGTGACGGCACGGATCGCGATTTGCTCGATGAAGAAGGATTGGCCAGCTGTGAGGCGTTTGCGGCACTGACCGGTATGGACGAGGAAAATATCCTGCTTGCGCTGCATGCGGGACGGCATTCCAAGGCCAAGCTATTCACCAAGGTCAACCGTGTGAACTTTGAAGAGGTCATTGAAAGCCTGCCCATCGGTACAGTTGTTCGCCCCAAGCAGACAACGGCCGAACTGATTGGCCAGTATACCCGCGCGATGCAGAACTCCATGGGATCGAATGTGGAAACGCTGCATCAACTGGGCGGTGCGGAAGCGCTCGAATTCCGTGTGGCGGCGCACGATTTGATTGGCGTTCCGCTGCAGGATATGCCTATTCGACCGGATGTGCTGCTGTGCTGCATCAACCGTAAAGGACGCCGTATCATTCCACGCGGCCGTGATGTGCTGCGGGAAGGCGATACGGTGATCGTGGTATCTACCCGGCGCGGCATGAATGATTTACAGGATATTTTCCAGCCGGAGACGACGGAGGATACAGAGCAATGAATCATGCTATGGTACGCTATCTGATCGGCTGGATGCTGGGCGTGGAATCCCTGTTCCTGCTCCTTCCCATGCTGACTGCCATCCTGTACCGCGAACCCGTTGTGATGGCTTATCTTGCAGCCGCTGTGATTTGTCTGATATTTTCCGCTTTGTTTTGCCATAAGCGTCCGGAGAACACCCGCTTTTACGCCCGCGAGGGCTTTGTCACTGTGGCGCTGTGCTGGATTATGCTGGCGCTGACTGGCGCACTGCCGTTTATGTTCAGCGGAGAAATTCCGTTTGTGGTGGACGCGTTGTTTGAAACAATTTCAGGATTCACCACCACCGGCGCCACCATTCTGAGCGACGTAGAAGCGCTTTCGCATGCATCGCTGCTTTGGCGCAGTCTGACCCACTGGGTCGGCGGCATGGGTGTGCTGGTGTTCATGCTGATTGTGCTGCCGCTGGCTGGCGGGCAGACCATCCACCTGATGCGTGCGGAAAGCCCTGGTCCGTCGGTCAATAAGCTCTCACCCCATCTCCGAGATACTGCTATGTATCTGTACGGCATCTATTTTGGCATGACCGTGCTGGAGATTGTACTGCTGATGCTAGGCGGTATGCCGCTGTTTGATGCGGCCTGCACCTCAATGGCAACCGCAGGTACGGGCGGCTTCGGCATTTGGAACAGCTCGATTGCGTACTACGACAGCTATTATCTGCAAGGCGTTGTTACGATTTTTATGGTTTTGTTCGGCATCAACTTCAGCGTTTATTTTCTGCTGCTCATGCGGCGCTGGAAAAATGCCTTTCGTATTGAAGAGGTGCGCGTCTATCTGGGCGTGATTATTGCCTCGTCTGTGTTGATTGCTATCAACGTCCGGCCGATGTTTTCGAGCTTTTTTGAGAGTTTCCATCATGCCGCTTTTCAGGTGGCGTCCATCATCACCACCACCGGCTTTTCCACGGTGGATTTTAACCAGTGGCCGGCATTCAGCAAGGCCTTGCTGGTGCTTTTGATGTTCATTGGTGCGTGCGCCGGTTCGACCGGCGGCGGCATGAAATGCTCACGTATTCTGCTGATGTGCAAGAGCATTCGTAAGGAAATGCAGTTTCTCATCCATCCGCGCGCAGTGCGTGTCAACAAGATGGACGGTCGCCGCGTGCAGCATGAGGTTATGCGTTCGGTTAACGTGTTCATGATTGCCTATTTGCTGCTGTTTATCCTGTCGGTGCTGCTGCTGTCGATTACCAACCAAGAACTGATTACCAACTTTACGGCGGTTGCGGCGACGCTCAACAACGTCGGCCCGGGTCTGGAGCTGGTTGGTCCGGCGGCAAACTTCGGCTTTTTCTCGCCCTTCAGCAAGATTGTCCTGATGTTCGATATGCTTGCGGGCCGTCTGGAAGTGTTCCCGATGCTGCTGCTGTTCGCTCCGGCGACTTGGCGCAGAGAAAAGTAAATGATTCAACTGCAATATCATGCAAAAAGAGGGAAACCGATTGGTTTCCCTCTTTTTATGGCATTTTTTACTTGACAATCTCCTTAGCAGCAGCCACCAGTGACTCCACCTTGGAGGCGGCATCTGCCTTGCTGTCGCCCTTGGCCATGATATAAACCTTGACCTTGGGTTCGGTGCCGGACGGACGGATGATGAACGTCGTGCCGCCCTCCAGCTCGTAGTACATGACGTTCTGGCCCTTGAGCTCCATCTGTTCGACCTTGCCGTCCGCCATGCAGGTGCGTGTACCAGGCATATAGTCGCGGGTGTACTCGACCTTATCCGCGCCAATCGTCGTCAGCGGCTTGTCGCGCAGTTCAGCCATCAGCTCTTTCATACGCTGCAGGCCGGACACACCGGGCATGGTGATGGAGACAGTCTGCTCACAATAATAGCCGTACTTCTCGTACATCTCTTCCATTGCATCGTACAGCGTCTTTCCCTGTGTGCGGTAGTAGGCTGCCATTTCCGCGATCAGCATGGAAGCGGTGACCGCGTCCTTGTCGCGCGCATAATCGCCGCACAGGTAGCCGTAGGATTCCTCAAAGGCGAAGATGTATTCGTGCGAACCGGTCGTTTCAAACTGCTTGATTTTTTCTGCCAGGAACTTGAAGCCGGTGAACGTATCAAAGCAGTCCACGCCGTTTTTGTTCGCAGCTGCACGTGCCATTTCGGTGGTGACGATGCTCTTGAGTACCGCCGGATGCGCAGGCATGGTACCCGTCAGCTTCTTGGCGGTGATGATATAGTCGGTCAGCAGCACGCCCACCTGATTGCCCGACAGGGTGACGTAATCGCCGGTCTTGTCTTTGAGGACAATGCCGGTGCGGTCGGCATCCGGGTCGGTGCCGATGATGAGGTCTACGTCATTCTGTTTTGCCAGCTCAATGGCGAGGTTAAAGCCTTCTTTGTACTCCGGGTTCGGGTTCTTGACGGTCGGGAAGTCGCCGTCGATCTTCATTTGCTCAGGTTCGCAGAGAATGTGCTTGTAGCCCAGACGGCGCAGAATTTCGGGCACCAAACGATAGCCCGCACCGTGGAACGGGGTGTAGACAAGTTTGAACTCGTCCGCAACCTGCTTGACACAGTCCGGATTGACCGCAACCTTGATAACTTCGCCGAGATATGCCTCGTCGGTTTCCCGGCTCAGAATGCGGATCATGCCGTCCGCAACCGCTTTGTCATAGTCCATGGTCTTGACGCCGGTAAAGATATCGGTCGCCGCCATCTCCTTGGCGACTACATCGGCTTCAGCGGGCGGCAGCTGTGCGCCGTCCTCCCAATAGACCTTATAGCCATTGTACTCCTTGGGGTTGTGGGACGCGGTGATGTTGATACCGGCAATGCAGCCGTAGTGGCGAATGGAAAAAGACAGCTCAGGCGTGGGGCGCAGCTCATCGAACAGCAACGCCTTGATGCCGTTTGCCGCCAGGATGCAGGCAGACTGCTTGGCAAACTCAGGCGAGAAGTGGCGGCTGTCATAGGCGATGGCAACGCCGCGATCCATCGCAGTCTGTCCGTTCGAAACAATGAGCTTGGCAAGACCTTGCGCAGCCTGTCCGACCGTGAAGCGGTTCATGCGGTTCAGTCCGATGCCCAGCACGCCGCGCAGACCTGCAGTGCCAAATGACAGGGGCGCAAAAAAGCGGCTTTCGATTTCTTCCTTGTTATTCTCTACTGCGCGCAGCTCTGCGCGCTCCTCTTCTGAAAGCGCTTCGCTGTCCAGCCAGCGCTTGTATTCCGACATATAATCCATTGGAATTCACCTCATCCTGTTATTTGGCAAAAGCCACTATCTAAATTATACAATATCTGTCTGTCAATGCAAGGGGTTTTGCGCGAATTCGTACATATAACAATGCACTCCGGTATCTTTTCACAAATAAAACATTGTTTTTTTGTGCATTTTATTTTGCGATGGTTTTCCAGCGGTGCTTTGCCAAACTGATAAAATTTTTGCTCAGATTTTGTGCAGAATGCTATGGGCGATGGATTTCCATGCTTGTACTATGCGGGAAAATGCGGTATACTTCTTTTATATGAAATTGACAGATAGAGGGGTTATTCTATGAAGCTGAAAACCCGGCTGGCCGTTGCGGTGTGCAAGGCCTCGGGCGCGGTTTTGCGCAAACTCGGGCGCGGTGGTACCAATCTGCCCGGCAAGCTGGCGCTTAAAATCGACAAAAATATCCTCGGGGAGCTGTCGCGTGGCGTGAAGGTCACGGTCGTGACCGGCACCAACGGCAAAACCACCACCTCGCGCATGATTGAGCAGGCATTTGCCGATGCGGGACTGAAATACTTTTCCAACAAATCGGGTGCAAACCTGCTGACCGGCATCATTGCGGTGTTCGCGCAGCACTGCACGATTTCGGGCAAATGCCCGTATACGCACGCGCTGATTGAGTGCGACGAAGCCGCATTCCGTAAAACAAGCGAGTTTCTACCGGTCGAGTGCCTTGTTGTCAACAATATTTTTCGTGACCAGCTCGACCGCTATGGCGAAATTACGCATACGTTAAACGCCATCCGCGAGGGTATCACTCATGTGCCGGACGCGACGCTGTGCCTGAATGCGGACTGTTCGCTGACCGCCTCGCTTGCGGAGAAAATTCCAAACAAGGTGCTGTGGTTTGGTGTCAACGTTCCGATTTATGAAAATGCAGCGCATGAGTTGTCTGATGCGCCCTACTGCATTCACTGCAAGACCGAATATCAGTACGACTATATCACCTACGGCCATCTGGGTGGGTTCCGCTGCCCCAAATGCGGCTATCACCGGCATGAGCCGGATGTAGCGGCGACGAAAATTCTGTCCTCGGGCGCGGATTCGTCTGATATAGAGCTGTCCATCTGCGGCCGTGTGCACGAGGTGCATGTCAATTTGCCGGGCGGCTACAACATCTATAACGCGGCGGCAGCGGCGGCAGTATCGCATGTCGTCGGCATCGACGAGGAAACCGCGGTCAGCGCGCTGGGTCAGTTTGAGTGCGGCTTTGGCCGTGCTGAGCAGTTCACGCTGGGTAAGGCGCAGGCGCGTATGATGCTGGTGAAAAACCCGGCGGGCTTTAATCAGGTCATCAATCTGATTGCACACGACAGGGGTACCTGTAAGCTGGCTTTTCTGCTCAATGACCGCTTTGCGGACGGCACGGACATCAGCTGGATTTGGGACGTGGATTTTGAGGCGCTGGCTGAGCAGGAGGCGCGCTTTACGCGCATTCTTGTCTCGGGTGTGCGTGCGGACGATATGGCGCTGCGCCTGAAGTATGCAGGCTTTACAACCGACCGCATTGAGGTGGTCCGGGAGTATGACGCGTTGCTCGAGCAGGTGGGCGCGGATGAAACGCCTGCATTCCTGATGCCGACTTATACGGCAATGTTTGATTTGCGCGGCGAGATTGCCAAACACACCGATGTGAAAGCGTTTTACGAATAAGGGGAGGGGACGACATGCAACTGAATATCTGCCACCTGTACCCTGATATTTTGAACCTGTACGGCGACCGGGGCAACATCATCACCATGAAACGGCGGCTGGAAGCCCGTGGCATTGGGGTCGCGGTTGAAGAGTGCTCCATCGGCCAGCCGATTGATATTGACAAACACGATATCTTCTTCATTGGCGGCGGGCAGGACTTCGAGCAGGAGGTGCTGCTGCGCGACCTTGCATCGGGCAAGGGCCGCGATATCTGCACGGCGGTTGAAGAGGGAAAAGTGTTTCTTGCCATCTGCGGCGGCTACCAGATGCTGGGGCAGTATTATAAAACATGGGACGGCAATCAGCTGGACTTTATCGGCGCCATCAATGTGCATACGATTGGTGCAAAAGAGCGTATGATTGGCAACTATATGTACCGTACCACACCTGAAAGCGGCGGTACTATCGTAGTTGGCTTTGAGAATCACTCGGGCAAGACCTATCTGGGTGAGGATGTGGCCCCGCTGGGCATGATGCTCAAAGGCTATGGCAACAATGGTGAGGACCAAACCGAAGGCGCGCGCTATAAAAACGTGTTTGCGACCTATTCGCACGGTTCGCTTTTGCCCAAAAATCCCGTGTTGTGCGACTTTATTCTGCACACCGCGCTGCGTTACAAATATGGTAGCGACGAACCGCTCACGCCGCTCGACGATACGCTGGAAAACCGCGCGCATGACTACATGGAGGAACGGCTGCGCCGGGGATAAGCCCTGCGCGCCGATTTCCTCGGGTGATATTGACTTTATTCGCCGCATATGGTATCATAGGCGGTAATAAGGGAGTAGTCGGCGCGGATTTGTTCCACCCCGCGCGGTAGGGCCAACATACTGAGGAGGATGTCCTCTGGTTCTGCATGAAATGACGAGACTTATCTGTTTTTACGGCGGATGGGTCTCTTTTTTTATGCCCGTTCGGCGCTGCTAACGACAAGGAGGACAAGAAAATGGGTTTACTGGAGTTATTTATCATTGCGGTCGGTCTGTCGATGGATGCCTTTGCGGTTTCCATCTGCAAAGGGCTGAGCGTGCGTACGCTGCGCCCGCGGCATGCTTTGATTACGGGCGCGTATTTCGGTGGATTTCAAGCGCTGATGCCGCTTGTTGGGTTCGTGTTGGGCGTGCGCTTCCAGGCGCTGATCACCAGTGTTGACCACTGGATCGCGTTTGTGCTGCTGGCGCTCATCGGCGGCAATATGGTGCGCGAGTCGCGCGATACTGACGAGGAGAATCTCAGCGATTCGTTTTCCTTTGCCACGATGCTGCCGCTTGCGGTGGCGACCAGCATTGATGCGTTGGCCGTTGGCGTGACGTTTGCGTTTTTGCAGGTGGAGATTATTCCAGCAGTCTGCTTGATTGGCTGCACGACTTTTGTGCTGTCTTGCATCGGCGTCAAGGTTGGGCATGTATTCGGCGCAAAGTATAAGTCGCGTGCTGAGCTGTTCGGCGGCGTGGTGCTCATCTTGATGGGTCTGAAAATTCTGTTGGAGCATCTGGGCGTGCTTGGCTAAAAATATGCAAAATGAAAAAGGACGCTGAAAAGCGTCCTTTTTTCGCGTCGTAAGGCGCGCATGCAATAGAATTTCGGGCAAAACCACCCGAAAATCATAAAAAGACAGGACATATGCCTGCCTTTTTATATAAGGGTGAAGAAAAGTTTCGTGTATCGGAACTTTTCTTGCTTGGGACGCATCCGCGCAGCGCGCGGTGCGTCCTAAACTCGATGGAAGCGGTATGCTTCCATCGAAGTTTTTAAAATGCAAAGTTGGTCTTGACGCGCCAGATGTTCTGCGCATACTCGGCAACCGAGCGGTCGGCCGCAAAACGGCCGGAATTTGCAATGTTCATCAGCGACATATAGTTCCAGTTCTCCGCGTGGCGGTACATCTCGCTGACGCGCTCCTGCGCGATCGCGTAGGAGGAGAAGTCCTTCAGGCTCATGTAGCGGTCAGCCGGACCACCGTTGCCGCCGTGCAGCAACAGGTTGGCCAAATCGGTGTAGTCTACGCCGTCGCCAAAGCCGTGAATCATATGGTCAAGTACACGCTTGATAACCGGATCGTTCTGGTAAATCAGCATCGGCTCGTAGTTGCCGGATGCCGCCAGCGCCTCTGCCTCGGGGGTCTCCATGCCGAAGATGAAGATGTTCTCACGGCCGACCGCCTCGCAGATTTCAACATTTGCGCCATCCATCGTGCCGATGGTGAGCGCGCCGTTCATCATGAACTTCATGTTACCCGTACCGGATGCTTCCTTGCCTGCGATGGAGATCTGCTCGGAAACCTCGGCTGCCGGCATGATCATTTCGGCCAGAGATACCTTATAGTCCTCGATGAACACGACCTTGAGTTTGTCGCCGATATCCGGATCGTTGTTGATCATATTGGCAATGGAGTTAATCAGACGGATGGTCTTTTTCGCCACTGCATAGCCCGGCGCAGCCTTGGAGCCGAAGATAAAGGTACGCGGCACGAACTCCATGCCCGGATTATCCTTCAGCTTGTGGTACAGCGAGATAATGTGCAGGATGTTGAGCATCTGACGCTTGTACTCGTGCAGACGTTTGACCTGTACGTCAAAAATCGAGTCCATATTGACTTCAATGTCGTTGTGCGCCTTAATATAGTCCGCCAGACGCTGCTTGTTGTGGCGTTTAATTTCGCCCAAACGCTGGAGCAGCGCCTTGTCGTTGCCGTAGTTGGCGAGCACCTGCAGCTCGGACGGATGCTTGCGGTAGCCCTTGCCAATCTTGCCCTCAATCAGCTCAGCCAGCTCCGGGTTTGCCTCGCACAGCCAGCGGCGGTGCGCAATACCGTTGGTGACATTGCAGAACTTGGAGGAGTAAATCTTATAGAAATCGTTGAATACGCGGTCCTTGAGGATTTCAGAGTGCAGCGCGGATACACCGTTAATCGAGAAAGAGCCGGCGATTGCCAGATGTGCCATACGGACAATATTATCCGCTACGATGGCCAGCTTGGAAATCTTCTGGAAATCGTTCGGGAAGTAGTTCCACAGCTCCTTGCAGAAGCGCTCATTGATCTCATAAATGATCTGCATGATGCGGGGCATCAGCTCCTGCACCAGCGATACCGGCCAGCACTCCAGTGCTTCGGGCATAACCGTGTGGTTGGTGTACGCAACCGACTGGCTGGTGATGTTCCATGCATTCTCCCAGCTCATGTCGTTTTCGTCCATCAGGATGCGCATGAGTTCGGGGATAACCAGCGTCGGGTGGGTATCATTGATATGCAGCACGTGCTTGTGCGCGAAGTTTGCCAGCGTACCGTACTTGGCCTTGTGCTTGGCGCAGATATCCTGCAGGGTTGCGGATACCAGGAAATACTGCTGCTTAAGACGCAGGGACTGGCCCTCGCGGTGGTTATCCTCCGGATACAGCACCATCGAGATAGTTTCCGCCATCGCGTGTTTTTCAAGCGCCTTGAGGTATTCGCCCGAGGAGAACAGCTTCATGTCCAGCGCAATCGGGCTTTTGGCCTCCCACAAGCGCAGGCAGGCAATGTTGTTGGTATCGTAGCCGGAAATCGGCATGTCATACGGGACAGCCAGAACCGGCGTATAGTCGTGGTATTCAACAACCAGTTTGCCCTGATCGTTAAAATAGGTGTTGACCGTACCGCCGATTTTCACCTCGCGGGTATCATCCATGGCAGGAATGTGCCAAACATCGCCGGACGCAAGCCAGGAGTCCGGCAGCTCGACCTGCTGGCCGTCCTCAATCTTCTGCTTGAAGATACCGTGTTCATAACGGATGGAGTAGCCGGTGCCGCGCACGCCGATGGTCGCCATGCCGTCCATATAGCAGGCTGCCAGACGGCCCAGACCGCCGTTACCCAGACCGGGGTCGGCTTCTTCTTCGAAAATATCGGCCATTTCATAGCCCATATCCTTCAGCGCCTCGGTCAGTGCGGGCAGGATGCCCAGATTGTAGGCGTTGTTGCGCAGGCTGCGGCCCACAAGAAATTCCATGCACAGATAGTGCACCTGTCGCTCTCCGTATTTTTCAACCTCATTCTGAGTTTCAATCATATGCTCGGTGAGCGCGTCGCGCACGACGAGCGCGCATGCCTCGTAAACCTGTTCCTTCGAGGCATCTGCAACCTCGCGGCCGAAGTGGCGTTGCAGCTTACCTGCAATGGCCTCCTTCAAAGCAGTCTTTGTGTACTGATTCTTTGACATGGTCTCTCTTGTCTCCTCACTTAATTTGCTGAATTGGTCTTACCAACCAAGGGCAGAATGATAAACCTCGATATATTTATCTGCCGAGCTGCCCCAGCTGAAATCACTTTGCATGCCCTGCAGCATCAGTTTCTTCCATGCGGGCTTGTTGTAGCGGAATACGCCGCAGGCTTCGCGGATGACGTGCAGCATGTCGTGTGCATTATAGCTGGCAAAAGTAAAGCCGTTGCCCGTGCCCGCATAATCGACGAAAGCCTGTACGGTGTCCTTCAGGCCGCCGGTTTCGCGCACAATCGGAATCGTGCCGTAGCGCAGTGCAATCATCTGCGCCAGACCGCACGGCTCGAATTTGGACGGCATCAGGAACATATCTGCGCCCGCGTAAATGCGGTTTGCCAGATCACCCGAGAACATGATGGATGCCGAAATATTGTTCGGATAGCGGCGCTTGGCTTCCAGGAACATCTGCTCGTAGCGCCAGTCACCCTTGCCCAGCACAATCAGACGCAGATCATCGGACAGGATGTCATGCAGCACGGCTTCAATCAAATCCAGGCCCTTCTGGTCGACAAAGCGGGTGACCATGCCGATGACCGGCGTGTTTTCGTCGCCCTCAATACCGCACAGCTTGAGCAGTTCAAGTTTGTTGACCTTCTTGTCCTCCGGGTTTTGGGGACCGTAATTCTTGAAGATCTTGGGGTCGGTCTGCGGGTTGAAGGCATCCATATCAATGCCGTTTAGGATGCCGTGCAGTTTATAGCTGTTCATGCGCAGCACGGAATCGAGCCGGTAGCCATAGTATTCGGTCTGGATTTCATTGGCATAGGTGGGTGAAACCGTAGTGACCGCGGTGGAGGCCACGATGGCGGCCTTCATCAGGTTGACGTCGCCGTCCATCGCCATGAAGCCAGAACGGAAATGCGCATCGTCGATACCAAGCACATATTCGAGGATTTCACGGCCATAGCGACCCTGATACTGGATGTTATGGATGGTGAACACAGTCTTGATGTTCTCATAGAACGGGCGGGAGGAGAACATCAGGTTATAGTAAACCGGTACAAGCGCGGTCTGCCAGTCGTTGCAGTTGATGACATCCGGACGCCAGTCCAGATCGGGCAGCACCTCAAGCACTGCCTTGGAGTAGTAGGCAAAGCGTTCCGCATCGTCATACTCGCCGTAAACCTGACCGCGGGAAAAATAATATTCGTTGTCGATGAAGTAATAGGTTACGCCGTCCGCTCCATAGCGGAAAATGCCGCAGTACTGGTTGCGCCAGCCCAGACGGACATAGGCGTTCTTTAAGTAGTAGAACTTTTCACGCCACTCCTGCCCGATAGCGGAATACAGTGGGCAGAATACGCGCACGTCGTGTCCCTTTGCAGCAAGGGCCTTGGGCAGTGAGCCGGCAACGTCGCCCAGACCGCCGGTTTTGACGAACGGGGCACATTCGCTGGTAACATACATAATTTTCATAACAACCGAGCCTCCCCAGTAGGAGGCGCGGAAACAGAGCCTCCGCTTCCGCACCTGTATATCTTTATTATACTAGATTCTTCCTTTCTGCAAAATAGGGAATTTCCACGAACATCTCATGCTTTTAGTCCGTGTTTTTCGCTCATTTGCAGCGAATTTAACGTGTTTTTATCAAACGGTTGCGTTTTTGGCGATTGTAATGGGGTAGTTCTCGTGGCCCATCATAGTGCGTCCGTCGCGGATAACGACGTTGCGGTCGGTAATGACATGGCGCAGCGATGCATCCGACAGGATGCGGCCGCCTTCCATGATGATGCAGTCACAGATTTCTGCGCCCTTTTCGACGACGACATCGCGGAACAGCACGCAGTTTTTCACCGTGCCCTCGATGCGGCAGCCGTCTGCGATAAGGCTGTCCTCCACAACGGCCTTGTCGCCATAGTAGGCGGGCGCTTCGTCCTTGATGCGGGTCAGAATCGGACGGGTGCGCAGGAATACTTCGTCACGCACATCCTTGTCCAGCATATCCATGTTGGAGCGGAAGTAATCGAACGTATCCTCGATTTTGATGGCATATTCGTTGAACAGATAGCCGGCAACGGTACCGTCAATCAGTGCACGGGACAGGAACTCGCGTTCGAAATGAATGCAGTTATGTGTGACGCAGTCGGACAGCATATGGATGAGGTACTGACGGCTCATGACATACACGCCCAGCGCGATGTGTTTGCATTTTCCCTCGTTCGAGTCGCCGACACGGATGTCGACCGCTTCCTTTTTGCGGTTGAGCTCCACATAAGTGGTGAACGGAGAGTCCTTTTGTTTCTTGGTGCAGACCATGGTCAGGTCGGCGCCCGACTTGATGTGGCGATCGATGACATCGTCCAGCGGGATGTTGCCGACGATGTCGCCGTCTGCAACGACCACATAATCCGCCTTGTTCTTCTGCAAAAAGTCGACCGCACCGGCCAGCGCGTCAATCTTGCCGCGGTATTCGCCGGTCACCAGCGGAGACGCCTTCTTCGAATAGGAGTACGGCGGCAGCAGTGTCACGCCCGAGTTCTTGCGGGACAGATCCCAATCCTTGGCGTTGCCGATGTGGTCGATAAGGGACTGGTATTTGTCCTTCATCAGAACGCCCACACGGTAAATGCCGCTGTTTACCATGTTCGACAGCATGAAGTCGATGATGCGGTAGCGTCCGCCCCACTGCACCGCACCGACTGTGCGGTGTTCGGTGATCTCACGGAGATCGTTGTCGTTATCAAATGCGATGATGATGCCTAAAACACTGTTCATCATTTCCGCCCCCTTACTTTACGTCCGGCAGGTCTTCGTCTGCCATTTCTTTTGCGGCCAGCTTTGCGCCGCGGCCGATGCGCACGCCTTCTGCGACAACGGCCACGCCCCATTTATCCACGTCGCCGTCCGACGGGCTGCCGCCGACGACCGCATCCTTGGCGATGACAGCGTTTTCTGCGATAATAGAGTAGCGCACGGTAGCGCCTTCCTCGATGACCGCGCCCGGCATCAGGATGGAGTATTCCACCTTGGCGCCCTTTCCGATCTTGACGTCCGAGAACAGGACGGATTCGGAAACCTCGCCTGCGATTTCGCAGCCCTCGGAGAGCAGGGTGTGCTTGACGGATGCATTCTTGGCGGTGAAATGCGGGGGAGAACCGGTGGTGCGGCCGTAGATCTTCCAGCTGTCATCCGACAGGTTCAGGCCGGAGTTCGGGCTGAGCAGATCCATATTGGCCTCCCACAGGCTTTCGATCGTGCCGACATCCTTCCAATAGCCTTCGAAGCGATAAGAAACCAGCTTTTCGCCGTTGCTCAGCATCGCCGGAATGATATCCTTGCCGAAGTCATTGGAGGACTTGGAGTTATCTTCATCATCAATCAGGTACTGGCGCAGCTTTTTCCAGGAGAAGATGTAGATGCCCATGGAGGCCAGCGTGGATTTCGGGTTCTTGGGCTTCTCCTCAAATTCGTAGATGGTGCCGTCCGGCTTGCAGTTCATGATGCCGAAACGGGACGCTTCCGTAAGCGGAACGTCCAGCACGGCGATGGTCGCATCTGCACCGGTTTCCTTGTGCTGCTGGAGCATTTTATTATAGTTCATCTTGTAGATATGGTCGCCCGACAGAATCAGAACATATTCGGGGTCATAATCGTCGATAAACTGGATGTTCTGATAGATGGCGTTGGCGGTTCCCTTGTACCACTCGGAGGTTTTGCCCTTCTGGTACGGCGGCAGGACGTATACGCCGCCGCGCAGGCGGTCGAGGTCCCAGGTCTGGCCGGAGCCGATGTAAGCGTTGAGCACATGCGGCTCGTACTGGGTCAGTACGCCGACCGTGTCGATGCCGGAGTTGACGCAATTGGAAAGCGGGAAGTCGATGATGCGGTACTTGCCGCCGAACGGCACCGCGGGCTTGGCGACCTTTTTGGTCAGTACATAAAGGCGGCTGCCCTGACCGCCTGCGAGCAGCATGGCTACGCATTCTTTTTTCCGATACATTGATGAACTCTCCTTTTTGCCGTTTACGTATTTTTTACGCCGTTTTCGGCGTGTCCCCTTTTAAGAATCCTGCTTGCCGGCATCGCTTGCCTTGACCACCGCCTTTTCTCCGGTCTTGGTGACTGCTTTTGTGCCGGTTTTTGCGACCGCTTTTTCCCCGGTTTTGGCCACGGCCTTTGAGCCGGTCTTGGCTACTGCGCGGGTTCCTGTTTTGGAAACGGCCTTGGAGGATGCGCGAGTCCCCTTGGCAGACTTGGCGGCTTTGGCTGCCGCTGCCTTTTTCGCGGCTTCGATTTCGGCCTTGGTGCGGCGCTTGGCGCGCGGTTTGCCTTTGAAGAACAATACGCCGAAGCGCGGAATGTGAATGCTGATGGATTGTTCCTGCCCGTGCATGGGCTTTTTGCTGTCGGTTCTTACCTTGCCGTTTGCAATGCCGCTGCCGCCAAATTCCGTCTTATCCGAGGAGAAGATCTCTTCATAGGTTCCTGCGAGCGGTACGCCGATGCGGTAATTTTCCTGTATCTCCGGAGAGAAGTTGACAACGACTACGATATCGCTGCCGTCCTTGGCGATGCGGCGGAAGGCAATGATGTTATTTCGGTTATCCTCGTGGCTGATCCACTCGAAGCCGCGCCAGTCGGTGTCCTGCTCCCACAGCTGCGGAGTTTCCAGATAAAAATGGTTGAGCGCCTTGACATAGGTCTGCATTTGCTTATGTGCGGGATAGTCGAGCAGCATCCAGTCCAGTCCGCGCTGGTAGGCCCATTCGGAGAACTGGGCGAACTCGCCGCCCATGAACAGCATCTTTTTGCCTGGATGGGCGGTCATGTAACCGTACAGTGCGCGCAGGCCGCCGAACTGATTTTCGTACGGAGGCGGCATCTTGGCGATCAGCGAGCACTTGCCATGCACGACCTCGTCGTGCGAAAGCGGAAGAATGTAATTTTCCGAGAATGCATACATGAACGAGAAGGTGATTTTGTCATGCATGTCCTTGCGGAAGAACGGGTCGGCCGAGCAGTAGCACAGCATATCGTTCATCCAGCCCATATTCCACTTGAAGTTGAAGCCGAGACCGCCGTCGTAGCCGGGCTTGGTCACCATCGGCCATGCGGTGGATTCTTCTGCTATCATCATGACGTCCGGATGGTCGGTCAGGATATACTCGTTGAGCAGACGCAGAAAGTCGATTGCCTCGAGGTTTTCGCGTCCGCCGTGGATATTGGGCCGCCATTCGTTCTGGCGGTTGTAGTCGAGATAGAGCATGGAGGCGACTGCGTCTACGCGCAGACCGTCCATATGAAACTTCTCAATCCAGAACATGGCTGAGGAGAACAGCAGGTTACGGGTTGAGGTTTTGCCGTAGTCGAATACGCGCGTGCCCCATTCCTTATGCTCCATCTTGAGCGGGTCGGCATATTCGTAGAGGTAAGAGCCGTCAAACTCGACCAGACCGCAGCCGTCCTTGGGGAAGTGTGCGGGCACCCAGTCCATGATGACGCCCAGGCCGGCCTGATGCGCCTTGTCGATGAAGTACATCAGGTCCTTGGGGGTACCGTAGCGGCTGGTTGCGGCAAAGTAGCCGATGACCTGATAGCCCCACGAGCCGTCGAACGGATACTCGGTCAGCGGCATGACCTCGATGTGCGTGTAGCCCATTTCCTTGACATAGGGCACCAGCTCGTCCGCGAGCTGACGGTAGGAATAGAAGTTGCCGTCCTCGTGGATTTTCCACGAACCGAGATGGCATTCATAGATGTTGACTGGGTTGGAATAGGGCAGATGATTCTTGCGCCAGTCCAGCCACGACGCATCGTTCCATTCATATCCCTCGATGTCATATACCTTAGAGGCGTTGCCGGGACGGGTTTCACTGTGGAAGCCGTACGGGTCGGACTTGTCGAATACGTCGCCCGATTTTGCCCATACGCTATACTTATATGCTGCGTATTCGGAAACATGCGGAATGAATTTTTCCCAGATGCCCTGCTCGTCCCGTGTCATGTAGTCCACATCGCGATTCCAGCCGTTGAACTCGCCCATGACGGAAACCTTCTCCGCTTCGGGGGCATATACCCGGAACAGGTAGCCGGGTTCGCCGTCCTGTTCAAAGGGATGGGCGCCCATATAATCAAAGGCGCGGCAGTCCCTGCCCGAATAGAAAAGCTGGCTGCGCTTTTCACAGGCCGGCGCTGCAGGTGTTTTCTTCATATCGCATCTCTCCCTTTTATACTTCTTACACTTCTGAACTGCCAAAATAAAGCGTCTTTGCGAAAATTTTCCAACTGTTTGTACATTTCGCCCTGATTAAGGCAGATACCTCTCACTTTAGTTAGATATAGTATACATCATGGGGAAACAAAAGTCCAGCAATTTTACACAATTGCTGGACTTTTTTGATGAAAATTTTGTTTGGTTTCCACAGGGAATGGCTGGAAATGTCGAGAAAACAGACAAAATGTAGACTATTTGTTCAGAAAATATTTCGGCGAATCAAATCGAGCGCAGTGGAAGCCGCCTGCATGCGCACGCGGTCGCGGCCATTGGTGGACTTCATCTTGCGGGTAAAGTGCTGGCCCTTACACCAGATGCTGATATATACCAATCCGACCGGCTTTTCGTCCGTGCCGCCGCCCGGTCCGGCTACGCCTGTGATGCCCACGCCGACATCTGCGCCGAGCGCCTTCGCCACACCCTCGGCCATCTGCTCGGCTACCTCAGGTGATACCGCGCCGACCGTGTCGAGCGTCTCTTTTTTCACGCCCAGCACCTTCATTTTCACCTCGTTGGCATACGAGCACACGCCGCCGAGGTAGTAATCCGAGCAGCCGGGCACATCGGTAATACGCTTGCTCAGCAGGCCGCCCGTGCAGCTTTCCGCCACAGCAAGGGTCATGCCGCACGCGCGCAGTCCGTCGCCCACGACCTGCTCAAGAGAATCCACGTCCACGCCGTACACATCGTCGCCCAGCAGGCCGCAGATTTTCTCAACCACCGGCTCAAGCAGCTTTTCGCATTCCTCCGGGGTGTCCGCCTTGGCGGTCACGCGTGCAAAGCACTCCGAGGTTTTGGCGTAAGGCGCAATCGTCGGATTGGTGCTTTCCGCCATCATGTCATGCAGGATGGTTTCCATATTGCTTTCGCCTAAGCCAAATACGCGAACGTTGCGCGAAACGATGCAGCCGCCTGCGAGCTTGTAAAGATAGGGCATCGCGCATTCCTTCCACATCGGGTTGCACTCTCGCGGGGGGCCGGGCAGCATGAGGACATGCTTGCCATAGGCTTCAAACGCACAGCCGGGCGCGGTGCCCCACTCGTTGACGAATACCGTGCAGCCTTCGGGCAGCCACGCCTGCTTTTCGTTGTTCGGGGTCATTTCGCGGCCGATGGTCTGGAAAAAACCCTTGATGCGGTCGAGCGAGGGCTGATGCAGCGCCATTTTGCGGCCGAACACGGTCGCAAGCGTCTCCTTGGTCAGGTCGTCGAGCGTCGGCCCAAGGCCGCCGGTCGTGATGATGATATCCGCACGGTCGCGCGCCGTCTCTATGACGTGGCGCAGACGCGCCGGGTTGTCGCCTACGACGGTTTGGTAAAATACGTTGATGCCGAGTTCGCTCAGGCCCTGCGAGATGACCTGTGCATCCGTGTTGACAATGTCGCCCAGCAGGATTTCCGTGCCGACGGCAATGAGTTCTGCGTTCATAATTGCGTCTCCTTTCGCACCAAAGCGCGCATAGAAATTCGGTTTGCGCTGCGCGCAAACCATCAAAACCCGCGACATGTGCGTGGGTTTTGATACCACGACCCAGCTGCCTTGGGCAGTGCCGTTCGGGTATCGGAAGGCGGTTGCTACGGAACCGCCTTCCGTATATAGGGGGCTTTTGAACCCCCCATACTCATGGTAAGTGAATAATTTCTACACCTGCGACAGCCTCATCGACCAGCGCATCCACATCCAGATGGCTCTCGGCCTCCAGAATCTTGGGCATCTTGGGTTTGGTGTTCGGATGCTTGGGGGTAAACACCGTGCAGCAGTCCTCATAAGGCAGGATGGAGGTTTCGAAGGTGTCGATTTTGCGCGCGATGGTGACAATTTCCTCCTTGTCCATGCCGATGCACGGGCGGAAGATAGGCAGCTCGCACACCGCGCCGGTGACGCCCATCGCGGGCATGGTCTGACTGGCGACCTGACCGAGCGACTCACCGGTAATCAGCGCGCCGCAGCCGTATTCGACCGCGACCCGCTCGGCAATGCGCATCATAAAGCGCCGCATGATGAGCGTGAACAGCTCCTCGTGGCACTTTTCACGGATTTCCTCCTGAATCTTGGTGAACGGCACGACCATGACGCTCATACGGCCGCACCACGCGGTCAGTTTGCGGCCCAGTTCGAGCACCTTTTCCTTGGCGCGCTCCGAGGTGTAGGGATAGCTGAAAAAGTGCACGCCGACCAGCTCCAAACCGCGTTTTGCCATCATCCATCCCGCAACCGGACTGTCGATGCCGCCCGAAAGCAGGAGCGCCGCGCGCCCGTTCGAGCCAATCGGCATACCGCCCGCGCCCGGTTCAGGACCCGCGTGCACAAAGGCGTACTTTTCGCGGATTTCGACATGGACCGTCAGGTCGGGGCCGTGCATGTAGGGGCGCACCTTCGGGAAACGGTCGGCCAGCTCGCCGCCGACATGCTGGCTGATTTCGGTCGAGGTCATCGGGAACTTCTTGTCGCCGCGCTTGGTCTCGACCTTGAAGGTCTTGGCCTGTGCAAAGCGCGGCGCAAGATAGCTCTGCGCGGTGTCAATGACGCTTTCGAGCGTTTTTTCCGGGCAGACCGCGGCGCGTGAAATGGTGGCAAAGCCGAACACATGGCGCGCGCAGTCCATGACTGCATCTGCGTCCGCGTCCTCGGGCACTTCGACGTATACGACCGACTGGCGCATCGTGATATTGCAGTCCGCCACGTGCTTCATGCGGCGGGACAGATTTTTGAGCAGGCGGTCTTCAAAGGTTTTGCGGTTGAGTCCCTTTAGGACAATCTCTCCGCACTTGAGCAGCAATACTTCTTTCATAGCGTCTCCTTTATAAGGTTATCGAACCAACATTTTTCGGCCTTTTTGCGCGGCTGCGATAAAAGCGTCTACATCTTCCGTGGTATTGGACGGGCAGAAGGACACGCGCAGCGCGCTGTCTGTGCGCACTTTGGGCAGACCGAGCGCTTTCAAAACACCGCTCTGTTTGCCCTTGGAGCAGGCCGATCCACTCGAAACATACACCTCGTCGCTCTCCAGTACGCGCAGCATGACTTCGCTCTTGCAGCCGGGGAGGGACAGATTGACCACATGCGGGATGTCGCCCACGCCGTTGAACGCTGCATCCGGCAAAAGCGCCGCCACCTGCTGATGCAGGTAGTCGGCAAGGCTTTGCACATGCTGAAAATCCTCGTCAAAATGCGCCATGCGAATCTCGCATGCTTTGGCAAAGGCTGCGATGTTCGGCAGCGGCTCAGTGCCCGGACGCATGCTCTTTTCCTGCCCGCCGCCGAACATGAGGGGCGGCAGGCGCAGCCCTTTTTTGACATAGAGCGCGCCGATGCCCTTGGGGGCGCCGATTTTGTGACCGGACACGCTCATCAGATCGCAGTTCCACTTCTTGGGCGTCAGTCTGACACGCGCAAGCCCCTGTACTGCGTCAATGTGGAACAGCGCGCGCGGCGCTTTTGCTTTGAGCAGTGCGCCGAGCTCGGCGACCGGCTGCACCGTGCCGATTTCGTTGTTGACCAGCTGGCAGGACAGCAGCACCGTGTCCTCGGTCAGTGCGGCCTCGAGTGCCGCGGGCGTGATGTGGCCGGTCTCATCCGGTGCAAGAAACACCACATCAAACCCTTCGGCGGCGAGCTGCTTGCAGGTATTGAGCGTTGCCGCGTGCTCGATTTCGGTCGTGATGATTCGCCCCTTCTGATGGCGGTTTAAGTGCGCGGCTCCGTGCAGGCTGATGTTCGTGCTTTCCGTGCCGCAGGAGGTGAAATAGGTCTCCTCCGGCAGGCAGCCGAGCGCGGAAGCGACCGCTTTTCGGCTGTTCTCCAGCAGATGTGAGGCTTCTATTCCCATTTTATGCAGGCTCGACGGGTTGCCGAAGCAGGTACACATGGTATGCATGGCCGCCTCAGCTGCTTCGGGCAGCACTGCCGTCGTCGCCGCATTGTCCAGATAGTGCATTCTTTTCCGTCTCCTTCAATGCGTTACACGGATATTTTACAACGGCCGGGGGGCTTTTACAAGTCAAAAGGCGGAAATCAGGATTGAAAAGCGCGGACTGCTATGCTATACTTTAGCTGTATGACATGTTGAAAACATGTCCGAGAGCAGAAAGGAAGGAAATCCTATGCCAGGTAAGGTAATTCTCGGCGCCCAGTGGGGCGACGAAGGCAAGGGCAAGTTTATTGATATTTTCGCGGGCAAAGCCGACTTGGTTGTCCGCAGTCAGGGCGGCAATAATGCCGGACATACGGTTGTGGCCAACGGTGTCAAATACAAGCTGCAGCTCATCCCCTCGGGTATTTTGTATCCGGACTGCACGAATGTGATTGGTCCGGGCGTGGTGGTCAACCCCAAGGCGGTTCTGGGCGAAATCGACGACCTGCACGAAAAGGGCGTTTCGACCGATAAGCTGCACATTGACGCACGCTGCCACTGCATCCTGCCGTGGCATCTGGAGCTGGACGCGCTGAGCGAGGCGGAAAAGGCCAAGGAAGGCACTGCCATCGGCACAACCAAGAAAGGCATTGGACCTACCTATATGGACAAATCCGAGCGCAGCGGCGTGCGTATGCACGATTTTGTTGACGCAGAGCGCTTTGAAACTGTTATCCGCGAGGCATGCGCGCACAAGAACCGCGTCATCACGGGCGTGTACGGCGGTGAGGCCATCGACGCGGACGCGGTCATCGCGGAGTACCGCACGTATGCCGACCGGCTGCGCCCTTATGTGTGCGACACCTCCATCCTGACCTGGAACGCGGTCAAGGAGGGCAAGGAAGTGCTGTTCGAGGGCGCGCAGGGCACGCTGCTTGACCTGGATATGGGTACTTATCCGTTTGTTACCTCCTCGCATCCGGTGGCAGGCGGCTGCTGCATCGGCTCGGGCGTCGGCCCGACGGCGATTGACAGCATCATGGGCATTTTCAAGTCGTACACCACACGCGTGGGCGAAGGCCCGTTCCCGACCGAGCTGTTTGATGACACGGGCGACTATATCCGCAACGCCGGCGGCGAGTTCGGCACGGTCACCGGACGTCCGCGCCGCACCGGCTGGTTCGATGCGGTGGTGGCGCGCTATGCCGTGCGCGTCAACGGTCTGACCGAGGTTGTCATCAACAAGATCGACCCGCTGCGCGGTCTGCCCAAACTCAAGGTCTGTGTGGCTTACAAGCTGAAAAACGGCCAGACCGTCACCGAGTTCCCGGCAAACTTCATGGATCTGGTGGACTGCGAGCCGGTTTACGAAGAGTTCCCCGGCTTTGACGAGGATATCACGGGCTGCCGCTCGTTTGGCGAGCTGCCGCAGACGGTGCAGAACTATATCCGCGAACTGGAGCGCATCATCGACTGCCCGATCACGATGTTGGGTGTCGGTCCGGCGCGCGATCAGGTGATGACCATTAAGTAATACAGAAAAAAGGCGCAAAGCGAAAGTTACCTACGCATAAGGACAACATTTCAAATTACCGTTCAAGTAGCATTGAAAAAGCCACTGACTCTGAATTATTCAGGGTCAGTGGCTTTTCGTTGAAAACGAGGCTGCATTCTGGTACAATCTATGTGTATAAAAGGAACTTCTCATAATTGCACCTTATCGGAAGTTGAAAGGAGGGGCACTGTGAGCGAACTTATGACGAAACACGAGATGACTGAGGAAGATATCAAGTTACAGTATATTACTCCAGCGATTGAGAGCGCAGGCTGGGATAAACTTAAGCAAATTAAAATGGAGTACAACTTCACGGACGGTCGTGTCATCGTCCGCGGAAATGTCACAGCCAGGGGAAAGAGAAAGCGCACAGACTATCTGCTTTACTACAAGCCCAATATTCCTTTGGCTATCGTCGAGGCAAAGGATAACAGACACAGTGTCGGAGCCGGAATGCAACAGGCCATCGAATATGCCGAGGTGCTGGACATCCCGTTTGTGTACAGCTCAAATGGCGACGGTTTCTTGGAACACGATATGAAATCCGGCAAAGAGCGTGAATTGATGTTGGAGCAGTTTCCCTCGCCGCATGATCTCTGGCAGCGGCACATCGGCGACGAGCATTTCACGCCGGAGCAGGAACAACTTATTACCGAGCCGTACTATTTCCAGCTGGGTGATAAGACCCCTCGCTACTATCAGCGCATCGCCATCAACCGCACCGTTGATGCGGTTGCCCGTGGGCAAGACCGCATTCTCCTCGTTATGGCGACCGGCACTGGCAAGACTTATACTGCGTTCCAGATTATTCATCGCCTTTGGAAATCCGGCCGAAAGAAAAAGATCCTGTTCCTTGCTGACCGCAACATTCTTGTCGACCAGACCATGCAACAGGACTTCAAGCCTTTTGCAAAGGTCATGACGAAAATCGAGGGCAAAAAGCTGGACAGCTCCTATGAGTTGTATCTGTCCCTTTATCAGCAGTTGGCCGGTGATGAGAATGAAGAGCCGTTCCGTGCATTCCAGCCGGATTTCTTCGACCTTATTGTCATCGATGAGTGTCACCGTGGCAGTGCCAAGGAGGATTCCCGCTGGCGCAGAATACTCGAATACTTCCACAGCGCCACCCAGATCGGCATGACGGCTACGCCGAAGGAAACGAAAGAGGTATCCAATATCTCTTACTTCGGCGAACCCATCTATACATACAGTCTGAAGCAAGGTATCGACGACGGTTTCCTTGCGCCGTACAAAGTTCTCCGTGTCGGTCTGGACAAAGATCTGGAAGGCTGGCGTCCCACAGCGGGACAGCGGGATATCTACGGCTATGAGATTGATGACCGTGAGTACAATACCAAGGACTACGACAAGAACCTCATCATTGATGAGCGTACCAATGCCGTTGCAAAACGTATTACTCGCTTTTTGAAGGAGAACGACCGCTTTGCCAAGACCATCGTATTCTGTGTGGATATAGACCATGCAGAGCGTATGCGGCAGGCGCTCGTGAATGAGAACAGCGACCTTGTGGCGGAGAACGCCAAGTATGTCATGCGCATTACCGGCGACAACGCCGAGGGCAAGGCGCAGCTCGACTACTTCATCGCAGAGGATAGCAAATATCCCGTGATCGTTACGACTTCCAAACTGATGACAACTGGCGTGGACTGCAAAACATGCCGGCTCATCGTTTTGGACAACAACATAAACTCCATGACCGAGTTCAAACAGATCATCGGTCGTGGTACACGACTCAAGCCCGATTATGGCAAAGAGTATTTCACCATTATGGATTTCCGCAACGCCTGCCGACTTTTCGCAGACCCGGAATTCGATGGAGACCCGATCTCTATCATTGATGATGACGATGATCCCGGCGAAGAGCCGACCATCGATCCGCCGAAGCCGCCCGCCCCGACTCCCGGTCCCTGCGGGGACACCGACGATCCGCCTGAAAAGAAGCATAAATACCGGGTGCGTGGTGTCGAGGTCACGATTTTGAACGAGCGAGTCCAATACTACGACAAGGACGGTAAGCTCATCACGGAAAGCGTGACGGATTACTCCAAGAAGAACATTCTCGGTGAGTATGCCACCCTGGATTCGTTCCTCCGTGCCTGGAACTCCGAGGAGAAGAAACAGGCAATTATTGATGAACTCCAGGAGCGTGGCGTTCTGCTAGAGGCGCTGCGCGAGGCATCAGGCAATAAGGACATCGACGATTTTGACCTAATCTGCCACATTGCCTACGACAAGGCACCGCTGACGAAGGCAGAGCGGGCAAACAATGTCCGCAAGCGTGGATACCTCTACAAGTATTCCGGCTTGGCACAGGAAGTTCTGAGTGCGCTGTTGGACAAATACATGAACGAGGGCATTCAGGACATCGAGAACCTCGAAATCCTGTCCAATGACCCGTTCCGCAAATTCGGCACCCCCATGAAGATTGCAAAGCTGTTCGGCGGCAAAAACGGATACATTCAAGCCATCCGTGATTTGCAGAAGGAAATCTACGCTGCGTAAGGAGATATAAGCTATGAGTTTAAATAACCTGGTAAAACGACTGCAGGACATCATGCGCAATGACGCAGGCATCAACGGCGATGCCCAGCGTATCGAGCAGATGGTCTGGATTCTGTTTCTCAAGGTGTATGATGCCAAGGAAGAAATCTGGGAATTTTACAATGATGACTACAAGTCTATAATCCCGGAGGAACTGCGCTGGCGTAACTGGGCGGTGGACAACAAAGATGGCAAGGCGCTGACTGGCGATGCCCTGCTTGAGTTTGTGAACCTGAAGCTGTTCCCGACCCTGAAGATCATCGAAATTGATGAAAATACCCCCATGAGCCAGATTATTGTCAGAACGGCTTTCGAGGATAATAACAACTACATGAAGGATGGTATCCTGCTCCGCCAGGTCATCAATGTCATTGATGAGATTGATTTTGAGGAGTATGAGGACCGCCATGCCTTTGGCGAGATTTATGAGACTATCCTCCGCAGCCTGCAAAGTGCTGGTAACTCTGGCGAATTCTATACGCCCCGTGCTGTTACCGACTTTATGGTGCAGATGATTAAGCCGAAGCTGGGTGAGTCCATTGCAGACTTTGCCTGCGGTACTGGCGGATTCCTCACCTCTGCGCTGAAGGTGCTGGACGCCCAGGTGCAGAGCGTTGAGGATAGAACGGTTTATAGCAATTCCATTTATGGCATTGAAAAGAAGGCACTTCCGTTTTTACTTTGTGCCACCAATATGCTCCTACACGATATCGATAATCCCCAGATTATTCACGGCAACTCCCTGGAGAAAAATGTCCGTGACTACAAGGAGTCCGACCGTTTTGATGTCATTCTGATGAATCCTCCTTATGGCGGCAACGAAAAGGAAGGCGTAAAGCAGAATTTCCCGGCAGATCTCCGTAGCAGTGAAACCGCTGACCTTTTCATGGATGTCATTATGTACCGTCTGAAAAAGGGTGGGCGGTGTGCAATCATCCTCCCGGACGGCTTCCTGTTCGGCACCGATAATGCCAAAATGGCAATCAAGCAGAAATTGATGTCCGAGTTCAATCTGCATACCGTAATCCGTATGCCGCACAGCGTTTTTGCTCCTTACACATCAATTACGACCAACATTCTCTTCTTCGACCATACTGGGCCGACAAAGGAAACCTGGTTCTACCGTTTGGATATGCCGGAGGGTTATAAAAACTTCTCCAAGACCAAGCCCATGAAGCTGGAGCATTTTGCCACCGCTGTGGAGTGGTGGGATAATCGGCAGGAAATCACCGTGGACGGTTTTGATAAGGCAAAAAAATACACAGTTGAGGAAATCGCCGCTCGTAGCTATAACATTGACCTTTGTGGCTATCCCCATGAAGAGGAGGAAATTCTGCCTCCCAAGGAACTCATCCAGCAGTACCAGGAAAAGCGGGCAAGCCTGAATGCTGACATCGATCGCATCCTGGCTCAGATTACTGAAATTCTCGGCATCGATATTACAGCAGAGGAGGAGAAAGGATGACCGCACAGCAATTGAAAAATTCTATTCTGCAAATGGCTGTGCAGGGCAAACTTGTACCCCAAGACCCGAATGATGAACCCGCCAGCGTCTTGCTGGAGCGCATCCGTGCAGAGAAAGAAAAACTAATCAAAGAGAAAAAAATCAAAAAGGAAAAGAACCCGTCCGTCATTTTCAGAGGTGCCGATAATACTCCTTATGAGAAAATCGGCGATGAAGTGCGGTCGCTGGCGGATGAGGTACCGTTTGACATCCCCGATTCGTGGGAGTGGGTGCGGCTCATTGATGTCTGTGAGTACATCCAGCGTGGAAAGTCACCGAAGTATTCTCCAATCAAAAAGTACCCCGTTGTCGCCCAAAAGTGCAATCAATGGAGCGGTTTTTCGATTGAAAAGGCACAGTTTATTGAGCCGAATTCTCTGTCCTCCTATGGGCCTGAGCGTCTTTTGCAGGACAACGACCTAATGTGGAACTCTACTGGCCTTGGCACACTTGGACGAATGGCTATTTACAAAACCGCAGCTAATCCGTATGAGCTGGCTGTTGCTGATAGCCATGTCACCGTTATACGCCCTCTGAAACAGTTTGTTCTCCCGGAATACTTGTACTACTACTTTGCCAATCCAAGCGTACAAAGCGTTATAGAAGATCAGGCAGACGGTACTACGAAGCAGAAGGAACTTGCCACAGCGACCATCAAAGCGTATCTAACACCAATTCCTCCCCTTGATGAGCAACGCCGTATTTTGGCGAAACTGTCGGAAGTCCTACCAGTAGTGAAGAACTATGGCGTAGTATACGATGAAACCACAGCAATGCAGGAAGCCTTCCCTGAGTCCCTCAAGAAGTCCATTTTACAAGAGGCAGTTCAGGGTAAGCTGGTACCGCAAGACCCGTCTGACGAACCAGCAGAGGCTCTGCTGGAGCGTATCCGGGTGGAAAAGCAGCGGCTCATCAAAGAGGGCAAAATCAAAAAGGACAAGCACGAATCCGTCATTTTCAGACGGGATAATTCTCATTATGAAAAGCGTGATCCAGATGAGGTCTGCATCGATGATGCACTGCCGTTTGAGATACCGGAGAACTGGACTTGGGCGAGACTTTCCTCCGCATGCGTAAG
This sequence comes from Agathobaculum sp. LCP25S3_E8, assembly GCF_052117165.1. Classification (NCBI taxonomy): domain Bacteria; kingdom Bacillati; phylum Bacillota; class Clostridia; order Eubacteriales; family Butyricicoccaceae; genus Agathobaculum; species Agathobaculum sp. LCP25S3_E8. Next base: position 26,422 of record NZ_JBQKJR010000003.1, on the reverse strand, counting down.
CATTGCCGATGGAGATCACCAGCCTCCACCGCAGGTGCAGGACGGAATTCCTTTCTTGGTAATTTCAAATGTATCTGATGGGAGAGTCGATTTCTCAGATACCCGTTATGTCCCAAAAGAATATTTTGATTCTTTGGCAGAAATTCGCATTCCCCAATGCGGCGACCTTCTGTTTACTGTGACAGGTTCTTACGGCATAGTTATTCCAGTACAAACTGAGAGAAAGTTCTGTTTTCAACGACATATAGCCCTAATAAAGTTCAGTTGTCTATCTCCTGACTTTATGAAGCTCTGGCTGTCATCACCGCTCGTTTACGAGCAGTGCAGAAGGGCCGCAACTGGTACAGCACAAAAAACTGTCGGTTTGGCATCCCTGAAAGGTTTGCTTATTCCAATTCCGCCACTAAATGAGCAGAAGAGAATTGTCCAAAAACTGAATACGCTTCTTGCTCTGGCTACTTTGTAAAGTTCTCATTATGAGAAGTTGGACGGCGTGGAGCGCTGTATCGACGACGAACTGCCCTTTGAGATACCGGAATCGTGGGCATGGGTGCGGTGGGGATCAATCGCAGAATCCATCCAATACGGGTACAATGCACCAGCAAAGCAGGAAGGGCGCATCAGAATGGTTCGTATAAGCGATATCCACGAAAATACTGTTGCATGGAGTTCTGTCCCGTTTTGTGATATCGAAGATTCTGATATTCCTACATATCTGCTTCAACCCAATGATATTCTGTTTGCACGAACCGGCGGAACGGTAGGAAAATCGTTTCTTGTTAGCGAAGTACCGTGTGAATCCATTTATGCTGGATACTTGATTCGTACTCGCTATAGTTCGCTTCTTTGCCCGCAATACTTGAAGTTTTTTATGGAGTCTCCGCTATATTGGCAACAGTTAAAGAGCGGGACGACCGCAACTGCACAGCCGAACTGTAATGGGCAGACACTCGCAAAGATGCTACTTCCACTTCCTCCGGCGAATGAGCAATTACGGATTGTTGCAAATCTTGTCCGTGCATTTGCCATAATAGATAAAATGTAACAACCAGGCATACGCCATAGCCGTGCGTATGCCTGGTTTCTTTTTACCAGTCTATGACCTCATCGACGATAGCCCGTTGCTCGGTTGATGTTTTGCGGAGATAAATGCGGGTGGTTTCAATACTTTCATGCCCCATAAGGTCAGCGAGGAATGCGATGTCGTTGCAGCGCTCCAAGAAGCTCTTTGCGAAGCGGTGACGGAAGGAGTGTGGGTATACTACCACCGGATCGATACCGTACCGGACTGCCAGCTTTTTTAACTGCCCGGAGATGCCTCTTGTGGTGATTCTGTCCCCGTATTTGTTCAAAAAAATGAAGCCGCTTTCTTGGTGCTTATCGTTCAGCCAAGAAAGGGCTTCATTTTGCAGAGCTTTTGGTATGTATATTCGTCGGAGCTTACCACCCTTCGAGCATAAATCCAAATGCCCCAGCTTGATGTGTTCCACCTTGATCTGTATGAGCTCACTGACCCGTGCGCCAGTTGCGGCCAGAAAGCGTATTACAAAATACCAGAACAGCTCATCATCTCGTTTGAGGCAGGTTTTAAAATATTCATAGTCGGCCTCGCTGATAACATTTTCCAGAAAGGCTTTCTGCTGCACTCGCACAAACGGCATTTTCCAGCTTTCTTTGCCGATGCTCTCCAAGTAGCAGTTGATTGCCCTCAGACGCAGATTGACAGTCTTTGGTTTGTAGTTCTCTATCAACCACACCTTATACGCCCGCAGGTTCTTTTTCGTGATACCGTCGTACTGCGAGTTATATTGCCGAATGGCAAAAAGGTACGAGGATATCGTGTTTTCCGAGAGGTTTGTGCCTCTCAAGTGTCTTTCGAATTCTTCTATCATAGTGAAAGACCTCCTTTCACTATGATTATACCGTATTCTTTTTACAGTCCCTTAACCAACGGGAACAACTCTTCAATACGCTGGACAATGCGGCGCTGTTCGTTGAGCGGAGGAAGTGGAAAGAGCGCATTTGACACTTTATCGCTGTTCAAGTTTTTTACCACAGCACCACTAACGCTATCGCAAAACTGGTAGTATGCAAACGGCGATGAAAGAATGTAGTAAAGGAAATCCACAGAGTAACAATCAAATCTATTCGACAATACGAGCCACCCGTCGTGGATACAGCCATCAGTCTTGAGAATATAGGGGCGTCCGAAGCTCATTGAATTTGTGAGTAAAAAATCGCCACTATGGACCATGCGACTTTTTGTAACCCCTTCCGGGCGGATTTTTTCCTTCGTTTTGTAAATGTACTTTCCGCCTTTATCCGTATCGCCGATTTTGATCCAGTTTATTCCGTCTGGTTCGGTTGTAAGATATTGCTGAATAGGCCGAGGCGAACCTCCTCGTGCTATTTCCAAAACAGACCCGAGACGCACCCATGCCCACGATTCCGGTATCTCAAAGGGCAGTTCGTCGTCGATACAGCGCTCCACGCCGTCCAACTTCTCATAATGAGAATTATCCCGTCTGAAAATGACAGATTCGTGCTTGTTCTTTTTGATTTTGCCTTCCTTGATGAGCCGCTGCTTCTCCACCCGGATACGCTCCAGCAGAGCCTCTGCAGGCTCGTCAGATGGGTCTTGCGGTACCAGCTTGCCCTGGACTGCTTCTTGCAGTATCGACTTCTTGAGGGCTTCTGGGAAGCCTGTGTTCAGCGCTGTTAATTTCTGTTCAGCTTTGTCGTAGCTATGGAGGTATGGTAGTAGCCTTTTCACAGCATTCACAATACGGTTTTGTTCCGATAATGGCGGAAGTGGGAAAACGATTGTATTCAGCGCCGTTTGCACCAGGTGCTTAATCGTCATTCCCTTACTATAGGCATCAAGAATTTGATTTCCCTTATAGCACTCTAACAGAAGCTGAAAATAATGAGGATTTATCCCGCCATAGAACCTCACACGGTGCAGAGCGTTCTGGTAGTACATCTCTTGTGTGGATTCCCAAACTGCAGAACGCCCAACATCGCCACCCTCACAGATTAGGAGGTCACCAGGTCTTAAGAGATATTTTGGTAGCTCGTTCTCTTCAAGCCGCGCTTCTTTTACCGTCGTAAGGTCAATTCCGTCCCAATAAACATTTATGCTGCAGAGATATGGTTTGAGGTTGCCTTTGTTTTTTGCCTTATCCAGTGTTTTGCCTAACGAACTTGTTGCGATGGTTTGGAGCGTTACCCACTCCCATGAATCGGGGATGTCGAACGGCACTTCATCCGCAAGCGACCGTACTTCACCATCGATTTTCTCATAAGGAGTATTATCGGCACCTTTGAGATACCAACGCCGCCTGTGGCGGCATTGACGCAAGCATAGCGTTTGTATGACAAACGCGCTTGCTGGGGTAAACCCCAGTCCCCCATGCCGCCTGCGGGCGGAAACCTTTCGGCAGCATTGCCGGAAAGTAGCATATAAAATCGGGTTCGGCCATATTGCCAAACCCGATTGCAACGAGGTCTATAGAGATTGAATTTCCTGCAATATGACTGGAAATCTGCTCGCAAAGACAAAGTCGATATGAGGAAGGATTGACAGAATTGTCATTCCTTCCTTACCTGTTTCTATCGCTCAAAAGCGCTTTGGACAATGTTGTCATAAGCGATAGACGCTGAAAACCGGGTTCGGTGAATTCACCGAACCCGGTCAGACCTTTTGACAAGGTTGTCTGAAAGTAAGGGTTGGCAATCTTGCCAACCCTTACTTTACCAGATCGTCTCCCGCACCGCTCGAATCAGCGTCACCACCCATGACAGCGCCGCAAGACCCACCAGCACAAGGAAAATGCCGTCCGCCAGAGCGGTATGGGCCAGATACCACGGGCGGAATACCGTGATTACCAGTGCACCGTACAGCAGCGGTACGGACAGCCGTAGCACCTGCGCCAGACGGATAACCCCTCCCAACAGCGCCAGCCCCAATGATAAAACAGCATACATCATGTTCCGAGCCTCCTTCTTCGATTTGCGGTATGTTACCATCGGCAGACAGACTTTACAAGAGCCTGTCTGCCGATTCTTTTCGCTTTGGGTGTCAATAAGACACCCTTGATTAGACGGCGAGGGTGTCTATTGCACACCCTTGACCTTATATCTTTTACAGGAGCTTTTGATTCCGGGGTATTCACCACGCTGTTTTTTCGGGAGGGGTAGTGAGGGGGTATCTGAAAAAACAGAAAACCGCTTTCGGCAACATTGCCGGAAGCGGTTTAGAAGTTCAAAGCCGTTGGTAAACACCCGCCCGTTCGCCCCGTGCCGCCCTGTGCGGCGTTCTTCCGCAATGGGCAGCGTCCCTGCCCATCCCCACCGGCAGAGACCCCACAGGCGGCGTGTGGGCGAACTCAGTAAACAAGAGTAAGAGGAGAGCCTATGGAGCAAAAAGCCAACATCACCATTGATAAGGATCATATCACCGTGGAGCGGATGCAGACAGCCTGCGGGCGGGAGATTCGAGTCATCTCCGTGTTCCCCCGGCACGGCAGTGAAACCGTGGAGGATAAGCTGAAAGCCCTTGCGGAAATGGACTTCCGGCAGGGAAAGCTGTGCGCGTAAAGTACTGGACATTCCAGACCGTTCGGGGTATTGTGGTGTCGCAATGCTCTGAACGGTTTGACAAAGAAAAGGAGGACTGTATGAATCAGTCAAACCAAATCAGGAAAACCGCTCTTTACTGCCGTCTCAGCCAGGACGATGGGATAGAGGGCGATTCGAACTCGATCCAGAATCAAAAAGCCATTTTACAGAAGTTCGCGGAAGATCACCATTTCCCCAGCCCCTGCTTCTATGTGGATGACGGTTTTTCGGGAGGAACCTTCCAAAGACCGGCGTTCCAGCAGATGATCTCAGACATGGAAAACGGCGAGATCGGGATCATTGTGACCAAGGATCTCAGTCGCCTCGGTAGAAATCAGCTTCACACGGGACTCTACATCGAAGAACGCTTCCCCATGTTCGGCGTCCGCTACATTGCCATCAATGACAATGTGGACACCGACAGCAGCGAGAGCAACGACCTCATGCCGTTCAAGAATTTGTTCAAGAACAAGGGGTGTTCGGGAAAGGTAATCTGCTGTTTCTCTCTTTTTCGGCATATCAGCGCGGGTCAACCGCATCGTTTGTGCGTCCCTGTATGGGAAAGTTGTGTTGCCTGACTAAAGGATATACTGTTTGAAGCTCGGAGTAAAGAGCAAGTCTGTAGCAGAGGCATGGAGCTGGAGGTCACGCTTGTCCAGCTCAGTAAACGCTTCGGTCAGCAGGAGCATCCCTCGCGCCACACGGTCAAGCTCCGTTACCATGATGGCATCGGCCTTCTGTTCGGCGGCAAGGCACAGGACTTTGTGCCAGCCCGGACGGTCAAGGGTGATGCCCTTTTCATAAGCCCGGATTTCACCGACGACCTCCAGTCCGTTGCGCTCGGCTTGCTGATGCAGCCGGGCGCTTTGTGCGCCCAGAGCAAAATCGTCGCTCTGCGTCTGTGTGGCGACGCGGCAGTAGAGCACTACACGCTTTCTTGTGTTTCGATTGTTGTCCATGCTGTCCTCCTTAAATCTGCCCGACAAAGCGGTAGAAGATTTTGATGTCCCGGTGCGTATGTCCATCTGTGACAAAACGCTCACCGACTTCGATGTGGTCGATCAGCTCATCTACCATCATGCGGTCAAGCTCATGCGTGTGCAGGTGCTTTCGGACGATATCTGCCCAGTTCTGGATACTGGCGGCCTCCTGTTCGCTTTGTCTGACTTCTGCAAGTAGCGTTTGCAGTCGCTCCGCTTTCTCCAGTCTTTCCAGCTCACTCTTTTGCATCAGCGCCGTAAAGGTCGCTTCAGAAATAGTGCCGCAGACTTTATCCTCATAGAGTTTTGCGGTTATGTGTTCCAGCTCGTCTACGCGGCGGCGCAGTTTGGTGATCTCCTTACGGGCATCCTCGCAGCGGCCTAAGTCCATAGAGATATACTGCCTTTGCAGCTTGTCCAATACGGCGGCCTCATCCAGCTCCAGTGCCTCGGCCTGCGCCTGGATTTCTCCCAGCAGCAGTTCCTTCAGCGTTCCCTCATAGATGACATGGCGAGTGCATGAGCTACGCCCTGAGTTGGCATGGCGGGAACAGTAGTAGGATGTATAGGTCTTGACCGTACCGTTTTTACGTTGGTGCCTTTCCCGGTTTGCCACAAGAGGGGCTTTACAATCAGCACACACCAGCTTGCCGGTGAACAGGCAGGGCGTCGGAGGGGTGTTTCCCTCCGCGATCCGGCTGGCCCTGCGGTTGACTTCCTGCGCCGCCTCCCACAGTTCCTTTGTGATGATGGCCTCGTGGCTGACTTCATGGCATATCCATTCGCTCTCCGGCTTATAGATCATGGTACTGTCCTTGTAGGAACGGGAGCCAGTGCGGTTTTGGATCAGGCTACCGAGGTAGACCTCGCTGTTTAGAATATTCTTTACAGTGGCATACATCCAGAGCTTGGAATACTTGCAGCCTCCGTCGCCGTAGTGGACGGCCCAATGCCAGCGCGGGGTAAGGATACCCTTATTGTTCAGGGCGGCGGCAATCTTGCCATAGGCCATGCCGCCTGCCCGCATCTCAAACATCTGGCGTACTACAGTGGCGGCCTCCTCGTCGATGACCAGCCTGTGCTTATCCTCATCACTCTTGCGATATCCGTAGGGGGCATAGGCGGCGATATACTGTCCGCTGCGCATTTTGGCATGAAGTACGGATTTGATCTTGCCGCTCAGGTCTTTCAGGTGGTAGTCGTTCATCAGACTGCGGAAGTGCAGCATATCTGTATTGTCGCCGTCCGTGTCCAGACAGTCCAGGACGGAGACGAAGCGGCAGCCGAGGGATGGGAATACTACATCGGTATAGCGCCCTACCTCCACAAAATCTCTCCCCAGTCGGGAAAGGTCTTTGACGAGGATCAGATTGATAAGCCCATTCCTTGCGTCCTCCAGCATCTCCAAAAATCCGGGGCGCTGAAAGTTACCCCCGCTGTACCCGTCGTCACGGTAGGTCTTTACCTCTGTCCATCCATTGAGCATGGTGAACTTGGAGAGGATTTCGTACTGGTTCTCAATGCTCACTGACTCGTCGGAGGGGATGTAGTTTGCCTTTGCGGAGTTGCTGGCATCATCCACACTCAGGCGGCAGTAGATACCCACTTTATACAGCTTCGTCATACCGCATCTGCCTTTCCTCCGCCAGTGCTTCGTCCACGTTACCAACATAGCGGTAATATACCTTGATGTCACAGATGCGCTGTCCGTTGATAACCTGTGTGTCGCCAACCTCGATGCGGTCTACCAGCTCGAACAGGATGGTCTCATCCAGTTCGGTGATCTCAGTGTAGCGTCGTATGATATGCGTCCAGCGGGTTGCGTCCTGCCGATTCTCCCGGTTGGATTTGACCTTGTGTTCCAGCTCCGGAATAGCCTCGGCCTTTTCCACCCGTTCCGCCTCATACTTGCGCATGAGGGTTTGGAACACAGTCTGTGGGATGGTGCCGTTATATTTGTCCTCATAGAGATTTTGCATCAGCTTTTCCAACTCTGCGAGGCGGGCGATGGATAAGCGCAACTCCTTTTCACAGGAGGCCAGCAGGCTGTGTGCCTCTCTGTCCTTGATCCGGACGATCTGCTGAGCCACACGCTCCGGGTCACAGTCGGCATACCTCGCCTTTTCCCGGATGTCCATGAGGACGAGCTGTGTCAGAACATTCTCATAAACGGTATGGATGGTACATGCGCCCCTGCCGCTGCGGGCATAGTTGCCGCAGATAAAGGAACTGTATCTGCCCGGTGTGCCGTCCTTATAGGTGAATTTCTCGGTGTGGTTGCGCATCTTAAAGCCGCAGTCGGCGCAGTAGACAAGACCGGTGAAAATGCTTTTGATGTTGTCTGCCGTTGGTGACTTGCGCACCTTCTTCTGGTCGATGCTGACCACCGTATCCCACATCTCGCGGGTGATGATCGGCTCATGCGTACCCTCTACTCTGATCCATTCTTCCTCCGGTTTTTCCACCAATCTGCGGTTTTTGTAGGACATGGTGCCGGTCTTGCCCTGCACCATGTTTCCAATGTAGACCTCGCTGCGGATGAGTTTCTTCACCGTTTGGTCGGCCCACTTGCCGTTGACGTTGCGGGGATCGCTCTTTCCCTTGCGTTGATAGTAGAGTGTTCCGGGGGAGGGGATGCCCTCCTCGTTGAGCGCCACGGCAATCGAGTGGAACCCGATGCCGGATGCCCGCATTGCGAAGATCCGGCGCACGATGGGTGCTGTTTCTTCATCGATGATGAGGTGGTGCTTATCCTGCGGATCTCGCTTGTACCCATAGGCGGGGTATGTCCCCATGAATTTTCCGTCCTGGGCGCAGGCTTTTTTTACAGCCTTGACCTTCTTGCTGGTATCGCGGCTATAAAATTCGTTAAATAAATTCAAAAAGCACATCACATCGTTGCTGCCATCGCCCTTCATGGTGTCAATGCCGTTATTAAGGGCAATAAAGCGGCATCCGATGGAGGGAAACAGGTAGTCGGTGTACTGCCCGAACTCAATGTAGTTACGGCCAAAACGGGAAAGGTCTTTGACCAGAATCAGATTGATGCGCTTTGCTTTGGCGTCCTCGATGAGACGCCTGACGCCGGGGCGATCAAAATTCGCGCCAGAGTACCCGTCGTCGATATATACGTCGATCTCGTTCCAGCCCATCTGCCGCACATGGTTTTGCAACAGGAGTTTCTGGTTCTCGATGCTGACGGATTCGCCGTCCCGTTCATCGTCGTTACTAAGGCGGCAGTAAATGCCTACGTTGTATGTTTTTTCGATCATCGTTATTTATCCTCCCGACCATCTCAGCTTCATACATCGTGCGGCGGTTTGGCTCCCGCAAGTGTTACCTTGCAGGAACATGATACCGTAAAGGGGCAGCGCCGCGCAAGGATGCGGCAAGCCGAGCTGAGAGGTATATATCATTCTTATATTGCAGAACTGGTGCAGGCCGTTTGAGGCGGGTTAATCTCAGCCATCGCACGACGTACCGCAAGCTGTTCCAGCGTCCGAGCCAAGTCCTTCTCGCCGGAGAACACGCTGGTCACACGATAAAGTGTTTTTCCGATTTTAACTTCCTTATAAGAAGTGATTGCTTCATTCATAGTGGCCTGCTTTTCCAATAGCTCCACCTGCCTTTCAAAACAAGGGCCATTTTTACAGTGTATGAAAACACGGATTGTCCACATTCACATAAAAGGGGGATGCAGCCGCGCACACTGGCGCGGCTGGTCCCACAATTTTTTGTTCCGAATATTTCGCCGTATTTGCCACGCACCCCCGGCGATAGGGATGATGCAGGCCGTCTCTGGCAAGACTGTCATAGCTCCGCGATACCGCTGCCCGAAGGTTGGCGCATATCGCAGGGCTTCCCCCAAGTCCGTGGGAGAGCGTGAGCAAGTTTCATTGTCCCCCGCGCTGTCATCGCGCCCAGTTTGCCATGCCGGGTCAAGGGCTGCGGTGGTCGCTCGGATTGCTTGCCCTCATCACCTCCGAAAGCAATCGTCATGGCGTCGCACCCCTTGCCGCTATCACGCGGGTTTTGTGCCTGCATCATCGTATATTCAGTTTTCAAAGATCAGTCGCAAAGAAAAATGTCCTTCTACTTATCGCGGATTTCGTGGTGGTTTTACCCCCTGTTTTTACTCTGGAAAGAAAGAAATTTTTTTGCTTTTTTCCGGGCGGTAACAATGGATTTGGAAATTCGCTGTTGACCAACACCCTCAAGTTTTGCAATTTGTTTTTCACTCATTCCGTCGGCATAGTACATCCACAATCTACGGAACTGCGTCTCCGTCAGGCATACCCGAAGTTGCATCACAAGCTCCGCGCAAAGTTGCTGATGGCAGCGGGTTGTCTGCCTGGTTTCCTCTATCAGTTCGGGTGAGGGTACAATAGCAACAGTTTCAGATAGGCCAGTCATGGAGAGAGTGTGATCAAGATAAAGATGATTGGATTTTTCAGTAATATGGTAATTGGCATCAGACCAAGTTTTCCATTTAAGGAACTCGTCCAAGCTGGAAAAGTTATCTCGAGTCAAGCGGACGAGGTTTCCTTCTGCATCGGTATATATAATGGCTGTGCTGTCCATCTTGTTCAGTGCATAATCTGTCTTTTTATTAAACATGATGTTTTCCTCCGTTTCGTTTTTGGGGTTGGTGCGAATCAAAACGGAGGGGGTGGCGAACGGCAGCCAACAGAGAAAAAGCCAATAAACATCAAAACCCCCGCACGGATACAACAATCCGCGCAGGGGTTTTGATCAGTTTTAGATGAAAGAAAAGGGCTTGGAGGTATGCCTGCCAAAACGCAAGCAAAGATTAGCTGAAACAGACAAGAAATGAGCTGTGACTCACTTGTCGAGATACAGCTCATTAGAGAGTTAACTAAATCGTTTTTACATTGTCGCCAACGGATGCCCTTGGGTTAAGAACTTCCTTTCGATGTATTTTTCATCGTGTCTCCTCCAAACTATATCCAATAAGTAATTTACAGCTAACTTAAAGTGATCTAAAAGGTGATTTATAAAACATTGTTTTTATAGGGGAGTATATTACAGTAGTTTACAGCCAAATTTATCAGCCTCTGATTGTGTTTTTTACTTGTCTTTTGCGTAAAAGTGCAAACCACCGATAATGAGGAAAGCAATCCCAAAAACAACCCATCCCCAGACGGGATCATATTCTGAAATAAGAAAGGCCAGCAGCCCGAATACCACTGCGTAAATTAGCGTCATCAGTCCGCCGATGGTCCAGAATCCAACGGAGGTGCTTTGTAGCCAGAACAGCAACAGCAATACCAATGCCGATCACGATACAAAGCGCCGGATGTACAGATAGGAAGTGGCGGCAGCATACACCGGCCACTATGCCGAGGGCAATGCTATCAAATAGAATAATATGTCCAAAAAACAGACCGATTGCGGAACATATCAGACCTAAAATAATCCCAATTGCCAAGAGTGCGCTCTGAGCAGCCAGAACACCCATGTGAGCCTCCTTCATTTGCTGTAATCATATTATTGGTATTACGAGGTGCGGACAAAAGATCTAAAAACACACTTTTCGCCCACACTCTCTTACGTATCTTCCAGCGTGCGGTACAGGAAAGTAACGTTCTGCGCACGGGTGCAGTCCGCATCAGGGCTGAAAATAGTCACGGAGGTGACTTGGGTGATACCTTTTTCACCGCCCACAGAACTGCATCGTAGTAGAGTACGATTATACGAGGATCACTCGCAGCTCTCTTCCCAGTTTGTTGGCATAGTGCATCGTGTAAACGGTTCCCCCGCGCTCCCGCCCGTCATAAACGGCAATAACTCGGCTGGACTTTTCTACCATATATCTGTTTCTGGCGTGGAAACAATCGCGGGTATACTGCGCAGATATGATTTTTACACTGTCACAGGCAGCCATCAGGTCAAGAAAATCCCGTTTCAGGCTGCGAACTCGGCCAGTATAAGGAATAGCTGCCTCCAGCCAAAGATTAGGCATTTTCTTTTTTAGTTCTACCACGATAGAAGCAAACATGAGGTCGGAACCATCTGCGAAACCGGAAATAAAGCGAGAATACCCATCTGCAATGGCTGCCCGAATTTCTGCGCGGATTGCAGCCTCTATCTTGAGCCGCTTTTCCTGCGGAATATCCCGATGGCCTGTGATACAGCAGGCTTTCTCCTCTGAATCGCATCTGCTATCCATGGTGATGTAGGAACTCTTATGATGTGATTCATGGAACTTCGTCTCCAATAATGGGGAGTACCTGTCTGAATTATTCTGAGAATAAATCAAGTTTGTCCACCTCCCTGGGACACTTCTTGCAAAGGTATAATTCACTTTGCCGGAATGTACCCTGATAAACTGTCCTTCTGCTTAGGCGTGGCTTTTGTCTTTAGCATCGGATTTTATGCTGTCCAGCATGCTTTTGTACCACATCAAAGAGCTTATATACGCCTGACTTACTCTTTCCATGTCGGCATTATTGTGTATGAGGATGATCGACAAGGCGCTCCAGTTTGCCCGTTCATATGCGGCAATCGCCTCCAGCACGGGGGCGAAAGGCCCTTTTCGATCTACAAGTGCCTGCTTAACGCGATCTTCAACAGCGATCTCCCGTATTGCCAGCTTCATAGGCTTATCAAGCATGACATCCAACAGTGAAAACAGACCCATCAGGAAAAGGCTGTTTTGAAAAGCCCCAAGTTCAAAAATGGGTGCAAGTTCTTCTGCAAACCTCGCGCGCAAAAGCGCCAGTCTTGTAATCTCGCTGGGGCCGTCCGCGCCAAGATTCATTGAAAGGGCGATTGTGGCCCATCGCTTGATCGCTTTCTGCCCCAAAATGGCAACAGCCTGTTTGCTGGATGTGATCTCCCGGTTTATTCCTGAAATTTCGGAACGAACATACCGAAGCAGGGAAACGGTCAAATAAGGATCTCGTTCTATGATTTTAGAAATCTCCGACAATTCAAAATCATCCTTGTTGACCTGCTTCAAGAGCTGGAGAGAATTGATTTTTACCGGAGACATGGCCGCATTAGATTTCTCAACGGGCAGTTGGTAGTATTCCCCGGAGAAATACGCTGTACTGTCTGCGTCGAAAGCATTTAACGCCTTTACATTAGGCACATCACAAATTACGGTGCGAACATTTTGCAGTGTTTGTTTAACGCCTCTATACCAATCTGGAAAATAAGATTGCGTGTAATCCAGAACAACATATTGGATTAAGTCAGAGGCTTCCTCCAGACTTTTTTTCTGATAATTGCCATGTGCGCTCAGTGCAAACTCATATCCCATCTCACGCAGGGGAACCAATGCGGAAACCGTGGACTGTTCGTGAAACGCATCGTGAGGAAGGACACAAACAAGTTGCTCCGGCCTTATTTTCAAGTTTTTGGGGATGCCAGTCATAAGCTGCACATGGGATATTTCCGCAAAAAGCTTTTTTCCTCCTGTGAGCGGCGCAATCCCGATCTGCTCCACCATATTCAGACCCGGATTGGAAAACGCCTCGTCCATTTTACGGAAATCATCCTGTATGCCCATCAGCTTGTCACAATCAAAAGTGCGCAGCCGATACGCCTGAACAGCCATATCTTTGTTAAACAAAGGCTCCGGCACAATCATAAAACTCATATCAACACCTCGCAGAAAACATGTTTTATCGCTTTTTTCTTCTCCGGATTTCCTCGCCTTGAAGCAAAAAAACATCGCGGATCAGGCGCTCCTGTTCTTTGCCATCCAAGTCAATGAACTGGCAGCCATGAAAAAATCTCCCGCCATTGTCTGTTACCCGTAAAATACTGCATTTTAGTGAAAATGGAGCTTGGGCGGGACGGAGGACGATATCCCCCATCTGAACACTTGTGTTAAGGCGGAAATGTCTGTTACTGCTAAACAGCAATCCCCCGCCGCTGATATTCAAAACTTTGCAGTGTTCTGCCGGAATAGACAGATTGTATGCTTTACTTTCACCATCAGGTTCATCTCTAAGCGAATACACCGTTGTTTCTATTGACACAGATTGGCGGTAGTAACTTCGCTTGTTGTAAAAGCTATATTGGGAAAGCTGGTCGATTTTCCAGAACAAGGATGAGCTACCGCGGATCGTTCCAAACAGAATAACAGTGCCGCCGTCCTTCCGGTTTCCTTTCAGATGCACATTGGTGTTATAAATAATAGGCGGGACATCGCCTCCAGCAGCATTCGCAACCCAAATGGCATCTTCATCAATCTTGCTTAAAATACCATTGAAAAGAAAAACCTGGTACTCCGAGAACAGTTCCAAGCGCATACCTTCTTTTAGTCCCCAATTTTTCTCTTTCGACTCTGCCACAGTTCAACACCCCCAAACATATAAATTTTTGTCTCGATGTGGCTTATAAACCTGAATACACCATATTCCGGCCTCGCTGCTTACTGACAAGCAGGTTTTGGTCGCAGCGTTCAATGCTGGCATATGGATTGCAGAGATCAAATTCAGCAACACCAACGGAGATTGAGATGTTCACTGCTTGATTCTTTGCCTGAAATGGAGTGTCTATCAGCTGCTTACGTACCCGGTCAAGAACGCCGTGTGCCTGTGGCAACGTGATTTCTTTCAGGATAATCAGAAACTCATCCCCGCCCCAGCGAAACAGCATGTCATTCTGCCTCAAGTGGGTTTGGAAATACTTTGTAATATGGATCAAAACCTGATCCCCTACATCATGCCCAAGCACATCATTGATTTCTTTGAATTTATCCGCATCCACCATTGCGACGCAGAAGTTTACATTGGGTGAACTTGCTTGCAGATTTTCGATATATTCATCGGCATACCGTCTGTTATAAGCCGAAGTAAGGGCGTCTGTGTTGGCGGCCAGCGTCGCTTTTTCCAGCGAATATTTGTGAGATTCATCGATAACACTCAGAATGATTTGCTCGATCTTAATTTCAATGCAAGTGCCGAATAACATGATGCAGATATTGGCCGCTATGAAGATTCCGTTCTCGAAATCCGGCAGTACAAGCACGGGTGCAGTGATATAGCCCAATGAGAAGCTGAATACCATAAGGGATATTGAAAACAATGACAACATCCATCTGTACCATAGATCGCCATAGGGTAGAAGTAGTTGCAAAACGAGAATTAGTAGAAAATTCCCGATAATATAATTGCCTATTCCAAACATATACCCTGTAAAAGTCGCATATAGGCTGACCTCACACACGATAATCGTGCGGATTATCAAATAACGGCGCCGCTTTATCAGAAAGGCGGCCGTGAAATAATAAATTGCCAACGAGCCGATGTTAGCTATAATCAACGGCTCGATTTTCCCCATAGCGAAAAACACCAGTAAATATGTATGGGCCATGATGCAAAAAGCCAGGGCGACAGAGAGGATAACATGCTGCTTTATATTATCATAGCCCGCGATAGAATAACGCGATAACTGGGCCGCGATGGTTTCTTGAATTTTCGCCAATTTATCCAACCTCCGATAGTAAAACCTCAGTGTTCAGCAACAAAATAGTTCTGTTTTCTGCTCGTCCAACCCCGGCAAGGAGGTTTTGATTACGGTCTGTGAGGAAGGAAGGCATAGAGATTGCGTCCGAAGCAATCGGAATAACCGTCTGAACAGAATCCATAAACAGTCCTGCTTTTGAGGTCTCCGTTTCCAGTATGATGACACAACTTTCCAGCGTGTACTCAATGGGGTCTTTGCCTAGCTTTTTGCGCAGATCGATTACCGGGATCACATCTCCGCGCAGATTGATGATCCCTTTTATGTAACCGGGCATACCGGGAAGTCCCGTAATACTCCTGCCGCGAACCACTTCCAGAACATGCTCTACGGGAACACCATAGAGCTGACTGTCGGATATAAAACTTAAAAACAGAATTCCGTCCTCCTGTGCCGGTTTTTCCGTTGTCGGAAGATCAGAATCGGTTATATAAGTTTTTTGTCAATTCAGGCAGTCAGATGCTTCGAAGAAGCACATTAAATTCATCCAATGACACTGGTTTCGAGAAATAATAGCCTTGTCCATAATCACATCCGTAGTCACGAAGTAATGCCAGCTGTCCCGCTGTCTCGATTCCTTCTGCAAGGGAGGAAGTCCCTTGCAGGCTGTGGCATAACCGTACGCTGTTTTCTAAAACCACGCGGCTTTTATGGTTTTCTTCCAATGTGCTGACCAGTGTTCTGTCAAACTTGATCTCGTCAAAATCCATTGCTGCCAAAATCGCAAGGTTAGAGTATTGTGATCCGAAGTCATCAAGAGAAATGGTAAACCCTGCGGAAGTCAGTTTTGCTATCAACTCTCTCAATCGGCCATGCTCCATTTTGCTGATGCTTTCCGTCACCTCAATAGTAATAGCGGAGGACGGCACATGATTTTCAGCGCATATGGCGCTGATTTTCTCCACAATATCAGGCTCCAATAAAGTGATGCGGGAGAAGTTGACGGACAGATGAAAGGAGAGTCCCTTTTCCAGCCATTTCCGTATGGCGGCGCAGGCGGTGCGCAGCACATACAGGTCAACATGCCCGATTACGCCGCCCACTTCATAAAAGGGAATAAACTTCCCCGGAGGGATTAAGCTTCCGTCATCAGCCTTTTTTCGCACCAACGCTTCTGCACCGATGATTTTGCCCGTTTTGATATCCACCTGCGGCTGATAGAAAACCAAAAATCTATCATCCGCGATCTCCTGTAATACTTCTCCGGCAAACCCGCTTCGCACAGTTGTCCTTCCTTCACTCAGCACAGAATGGTAATAGGACTGTTTTTCTCCGTACCGCAGCTCCTCCGCCTGCTGGATCAGACTGTTTACGTCAAATTCGCCATCATCCCAGGAACATCCAATGGAAACATTAAAATCCCGATTGGCGTCAAAGCCTGCCCGTAAAGCGATGACGTGCTCCTGAAACTTATCCCGTTCCATATCCACACACAGGGCCACAAATTCATCCCCACTGGTACGGAATACCGCATCGGGCAAAACTTCTTGCAGGATCTTTCCTGTCTCTTTGATTACATAATCGCCATAGCTCTGCCCGTGCATTTCATTGATTTTTTTCAGTCCGTTGATGTCCAGCGTAATAACGCCCAGCGTGTTTGGCAGTTTGCGGTCAAAGTCTTTCAGCACACGGGCATATTGATTGCGGTTTTTCAGGCCAGTCATCGCGTCAATATAGCTCAGATACTCCAATTCAGCGATCAGTCTGCGCTTTTCCAGTTCCTCCAGAACAAACTCGGAAACGGAGCGTAGCAGCATCAAATTTCCACTTGCACGGGTCGGGTCATCCACGCCGATGAAACCAACGATTTCTCCATCCCGGCGCAGTGGAGCTGCCAATAGGCTATGGATACCCTGCATTTCCAGAATGCGGTATCCTTCTGAGTCATGCTCTACATCACTGTCCAGAGAATTTATGGAAAATTCGCCGCTGGACTCAAACTTTATGATCCAGTCGGAGACAACCTCCAGCGGAAGATTTTGCAGATTGTCAATCTCGGCAGTGACGCCAGGCTGGCACCATTCAAATGTGTTGCTCAGGCTTTTCCGCTCCATATCAAACTCAAAGATATAGGCTCTTGCTGCCTGGTAATGACCGCCTACGGCCTCCAAAAATTGATTTACGGCAACATTAAGATCATCCTCCCTGGTTAGGGTATGGAGGCAACGAAACAAAATATCTTCCATTGTCATCTGGTCAAATTGCCGCATGTTTTTTTTTCGGGCCGTAATATCCCGTGCGATCTCCAGACGGCACAAACGGCCACCAATGCGCATCAGGCTATCGGAACTGTCATACCATTTTCCCATTTTTTCATTGAAGTGTTCCCAACGATATTCCACTCCCTCAGTGAGCTTGCTGTTGGTGCAAAAGTGGCATGGCTTGTCCAAGCCTTGAAGGATTTTATGGCACTTCTGGCCCTGAAAGTCTTTGCGGTCTTTTATGCCGCAAGCTACACATCCGCCCTTTGATAAGTAAAGAAGCTCATAGGTTTCTGCATCGCTAACATAGCAAATCGCGCCTGAATAATCCGCGATCAGCGCACCGTATTCAAAATAATCCATATATGCGCCCCTTTCCGTAAGTTTCAAGCAACTGCCTTGCGCATGGCCTCTAAAAGATTGTCCCGGTTGAACGGTTCGGCAACGAGGCCCTTGTCTCCAAATTCGTTGATTTCCTCGATCACATCGTCATATACCAGGGCAGAAACAACGAGGATGCGGGCATCCGGCCACTGGCACAGGATTTTTCTGCCGGCCTCCAGACCACACATCCCAGCCATGACAATATCCATCAGAACAAGATCGGGAGCTGCATCGGCATATACGGAAAGCGCATTTTCACCGCTTCGGCAATATGTCTGGATCTGAAATTCACTGTCTGCCAGCATTTTCATCATTTCATCGTGGACAACTCGGGAATCATCCACCAAAAGAACATTGTATTTTTTCATAGCACACTCTCCAACATATACATCACGGTTCAAAGCAAAATATCCCTAATTTTTGCAATGCTGACTTTGAAATTACAGCTTTCCCTTTAATCCTTTACCGGCTTTTAATGTCGGAACTCTGGATGGCGGAATTTGAATTATTTCATTTGTACGAGGATTTCTGGCTGTTCGTGCTGCACATTCTCGCACTCCAAAGCTTCCAAACCCGATAATTCTTACTGTCTCGTTTGTAGCAAGGGTATCCTCAATCGTAGCAAAGGCAGCATTGAGAATCAGTTCACAATCTTTTTGTGTTTTCCCAGTTTTAGCCGATACGGCACAAATCAGTTCTTTTTTATTCATAAGCACAAAAACTCCTTTGATATAGCAAGTTTCTCAATACTTGTCTGCATGCCAATTGCGTTGTGATCCGCACTCTTCAGGAAGATTAAGACAATCGTCATCTATATAACCAATGCCAGAAAGAGAAGCGTCCTTTAGAACAAACTGCTCCACCAATCCTTTCAACAACTGTGCCTGAGAGGACAATTCCTCGCTGGTAGCGGCACTTTCTTCCGAAGTAGCGGAAGTTGTTTGAACAACGCTGGAAATTTGGTCAATTGCTTCTGTAATTTGGCTGATAGCAGTCGCCTGTTCTTTGGCGTCATTAGAAATTGCCAAAATCATTTTTGCAGATTGCTGAGACGAATCCACTGCATCACCCAATGAGGCAACTGTATGGTTCAGTATCTTCATACCGGCCTGTACGGAAACGGCGGAGCCTTCTATCAGTTCAGAAGTGCTCTTGGAGGCATCTGCTGATTTTCCGGCAAGGCTTCGCACTTCATCGGCAACAACATACTGCCTCCGTTTCGGCAGACTTTGTAGTAATATCCCATCCCCGCGCCTTTCTGCAATGTGATTCAGAAAGGCGCAGAGACAGGATGATTCGCTTTTATATCGGAGAAATTACATACCTGCCAGCTTGAACCGTGATACAAGCTCTTTCAGGAGACTTGCCTGAGAAGAAAGCTCTTCGCTGGCAGCCGCGCTTTCTTCGCTTGTGGCGGAGTTAGTCTGCACCGCAGAGGAAATCTGATCAACGGCGACATTTATTTCCTGAATGCTTGCAGATTGCTGCATGGAAGCCTCAGAGATACGGTTCACCAACGCTACGGTATCCTGCACCTTCCCGGCAAGGCCGCCAAAGGATTCGTTGGTCCTTTCTGCAACGCCTGCGCCGCGCTTTACAGCAGTCAGGGAGTTTTCAATCATAGAGGTAGTGCGTTGTGCGGCCTCGGCAGATTTGGCTGCCAGGTTGCGCACTTCGTCCGCAACAACCGCAAACCCCTTACCTGCGGTTCCGGCCCGTGCCGCTTCTACAGCAGCGTTGAGCGCAAGGATATTGGTCTGGAAAGCGATGTCCTCAATGGTCTTGATAACCTTGCTGATTTCCTCGGATGTGGCCGAAATTTCATCCATTGCCCCCAGCATTTCCTTCATATCTTCCAAAGTTTCCTGCGTCACCTGTCCAACCTCCAGCGCAAGCCTGGCCGCGTCGCCGGCATCCTTTGCGTTGGAAGTGACAGTTTCAGAGGCTTCCTGCAGTCTTGCGGACAGTTCCTCTACGCTGCTGGCCTGCTGGGTGGAGCTTTGTGCCAATGCCTGTGCGCCATCGGAAACCTGCCTTGACCCGGCGTCAATCTGCTCTGCGGCAGACCGGATCTGATGGATCGCCTGATTCATACGTATGAGAAGCAGGTCAACGGAATCCTCAATGCCTTTTGTCTCTCCAAGGAATGTCTTGGTCGTGGTGATGGAGTAGTCGCCGTCGGCAAGAGCCTCCATGCCCTTAGAAGTAATCGTTATGATCCGGCGCAGTTCGGTAAAACTCTCTTGCAGTTTGCGGCAGGTTTCCCCAAACTCGTCCTTGCTGTCACATGTGAGCTGAACACTAAAATCACCCACAAGGAGGGAACCAGCGGCATTTTGTATCTCTTTCAGAGGATTGGAAACATATTTAACTACAAATACCCGAGTTGTCACGATTCCGCAAAGCACCAAAAGAATACCAATAATGCACATAATCACAGTGCCTTTGGTCATCATTGCCTCGGCGTCTGCTTCTGACACCCCTGCAAACAGCAGACCGTCAACTTTTCCATCGTCTGACCTGATGGGGGAATAGGAGCAATAATACGGCGTTCCCAATATATCCGCTTCGCCAACATATGCCTGTCCCTGGTTAATTACAATTTTTGCGAGGTCGCTATTCAGACGTGTGCCAATGGAACGTTTCCCGTTTTCTATTACGGTGGTATGGGTGCGGACATCGCCTTCAAAAATGGTAAATTCACAACCCATTTCTCTTTTTAATTCATCCAAAAGAGCATCACGATCTGCTGTTTCGTCCGCAGCCAGCTCCCGCTCCAGCATGTTCGTTGCCGTTACACACTGGCTTTCTAACTCATTTTTGACGATTGCTGTCATGGAAAGCCAGCTTGTTACTACAAGGGCAATAATCGTTACTATGAAAAAAGCTGAAAACAGCACCGTGATTTTATTGCCAATTTTTTGTGTTCTTTTCATTTTCATTTCTCAATCCCTCCTGTATGTTCATCCTTATTTTGTGTCCAGCCGTCTGTGTCGGTAATTTGCGATAAACGCTCTATGTCATCTGCGCTTATGAAGAAATACGCGTTCACCAACAGAACAACAGGGTTTCGATTCACAACACCCAGCAGATAGTCGATCCCACTTTCCTTCTGACCCGGAGGCGGTAAAACCGCATCATCCAAAATGTCCTCGACATTTTCCACGCCATCTACGATTACCCCAAAGCTGCGTCCCTCTAAAGTGAACACGACCACGCAGGTGCGTTCTCCGGATATTGTTTCCAGTTGGTTGAGCCGTAAGTTCAAATCCATGACAGGAACGGCCTCGCCGTGCATACAGACGATCCCCTTGATATACTCCGGCGACTCCGGAAGAGGCGTAAACTCCGGCAGCTCAATGATCTGCCGCACTTCAGTAATATCAACGCCAAACATCTGCTGACCACACTGGAACGTCAAAAATTTTTTACTTTTCGTTTTGCTGCTCTGAACTTCCATTGCATCATCCGGAGCAGTCGTGTTATTTTCGCATTTCTGCATTGCAATACCATCCTCTCTTCTTACTATAGCTTCTGATTGTGCGCATGGGACAAAGGCGCTGTTTCCTCATCTAACTATGGGTCATCATGATCCCATTTGTTTTTAGACACACTGTTTTCGGCCAGGTCTTGAATCGTTATTCTGGCAAAAACACTTTCAACAACAGCCTTAGCAGTTCCGTATGCGTTGCTTATGGGGCAGGTGCCATGCTGTCCATATAAATAGCAATTTCTGCCGCAGCTGTCGCAATGATTTAACCTGATCCCGTTTTCCATAACCCAAATGACATCCGCCAGATTGATTGACGAGGGATCTCTTTCCAGACAGTAGCCTCCGCTGCTTCCCTGCGTAGAAGAGATGAGTCCGCTATCTTTGAGCTTTTTCGCAATCGACGTAATATATTTTCCGGGAATGTTCATCTTCTCGGATACTTCCTGTGCAGGGGCCTGACGGCGAACTGCGGCAAGATATACCAGGATGCGCACCGCATAATCCGTTGTGACATTCAAAACCATCTGCTGCCCTCCCTTCAAAAGCGTCTGCGTTTTGCCAACCTGCAAAGCATATAAGCCCTATTATAAATAATTGCTGTGACACAATCGGGAAAGCAGCGGGAACGCAGAGGGACAGATGAGGGAAAGTTGAGGGAAAATAAAAAATTATTTTTCTACTTTCCTTTTCAAACAGCAAAAAGCCCATAGCGGACAGTCAACCTCATGGTCAACGGTCTGCTATGGGCCTGAATTGATTTATGACTTTTATTTTATCTGTTCATCGCTGCTGTCAACGCCAAACATCCGGTTCAGTGCCGCGTTCCGTTCCTCAGCCCAGGAATAACCGCTCATATAAAAGCCCTGGTACAGCTTCTGTGCGGCTTCATCACCGTCTACGGCAAGAAAATAATCACAGGACAATTTTGTAATATCGATACTGCGTACCCCTTTGTCATTGATCAGAATATCCCCACAACCTGCAGATTCCAGCGTTTCTTTTAATCTGGTTGCCAGCTTGCGGTAGCGGTTCAGCTGCTTGTCACCGGCCGGTTCATTCTCCCACAAAAGGCTGATCGCTTCAGAAGCTGAAAGCGTTCCGCCTCTGCGGTCAACAAGTATGGCCAAAAGCTCTTTTGCTTTGGCGCTGGTGAAATACAGCGGCTTATCATGGAGGAACAGGTCAAAGGAGCCGAATGTTCTGGCAAATGCCTTATGCGAGTCGGCGGTTTCTCCGGAGGCCGAAGCCTGCTCCGAACTGGTTTCATCCGCACCCTCGATTTCACCTGTTTTGGTCAGGATAACGAGTGCAGAGGTAGGTGCGCCCTTGGGATTATGGATGATCGTTCCGGTGGTTTCCACAAACAGCCTTGTTCCATCCTTACAGCATACCGTCATCGGCAGGGGGCCGCTGTTTCTACCGTCCTCCAGTTCTCCAAAGAACTGATGAATGACGTCCAGACTTTCTGCTTCAAAGACCCCGCTTTGAAACAGGCTTTCCGGGCAGCTGCGGATCGCGCTTTCTATATCGATACGGGAGTCGCCTCCGGAAACCAGACGCATGGCCCGCGTCTCAATGTTGTATTCCAAAATCGTATGGATGAAGTGATCCACAGTCGTGTGCAGGCTGGTTTCAATCTGTTTCAAACGTTCCTCCGTCATAACCAGCTCGGTAACATCCGTCAGCACTCCGAAGTAGACAGGATTCCCATCGACTTCCTCAAAGTAGGATGCCTGGATGTCCAGAAACCTGCTCTTGCCGTCATATGTAACAACGCTATGGGTAAGTGAAATGCTGTCGCGCTTTCTGACCGACGCATACAATCTGGAAAGCAAAGCCGCTTTGTCCTGCTTCCCAAACCCGTATATGACCGACTTATTGAAAAGCTCATCCGCACTTCCCCCCATGAAATCCAGATACCGCCGGTTTGCGTCTAAAAGATACACATCCCCATTCTTAAACACCCATTTTGCGGTAAAGGAGGGTAGGTTTTCAATCGTCAGTTCATATTGCTTCTGCAATTTCCGCTGCTGCTCCATCTGTTGGGTATTGTCCAGCAAAACCATTGCCATGTGGATATCGTTATCCGTTTGGCTGCGTACCATAACGCATCGGCCTATGTACCAGCGCAGCATGCCGCTGTCGTTGATCATACGATGCGGAAAGTCTACAATTTCATGTCCGGCTGCGAACTCGGCCAGCAGGTTTTCTCTGGAGAATGCGGACAGAAACGCATCCCGGTCATCCTCATGGATATGCTCTGCACCGTGCCGGATCAAATCATCATAGGAACCTTCCTCCAAAACACAGCTGAGATCAAAATGATTATAGCTGATAATGTGGTGGGTGTTCTGCGTAAGGTTTGCGGATAAAGCCATGGGAGCCAACGCGGAAATGATCACCACCGCGCTGTCATGATTCTGCCTGAGATACAAATCTTTCGTGTAGCTTTCCGTAACATCGGCGATCATGCCATGAATACCGATTACCCGGCCGTCGTTGTTGATACGGGGGATCATGGTGATCCGCATGTATATCAGGCCTTTACTGTCAGACTGGAGTTTCAGCGTAATTTCCCCTTTGCGCTTGTTCATCCCGACGCTAATGAAGCATTGCTGCAATGCCTTGTCATCAAACTCCGGATGCTGCGATGTCCATTCTGAGGATTGAAAGATATCTTTAGGAAGGGAGCAGCCGAACATTTCTGCAAAGCCGTCCGGAACAAGGAACTCCTGCGTAATCACGTCATAGTCATACATGACACTGTCAAGCGCCGTAAGAATATTTTTTTGAGCAGTCTCCTTCTGCTCATGGATGAAAAGGATCTTCCTGTTCTGACGAATATAAAACACAAGCATGATGCAGACGATAGCGATTGCTGTCAAAAACGCAATCGAGAAAATCCCTGTGATATTCTCCGCCTGATCCATATACGCGCTGAACTGCGCGTTTGCTACGCTGGATGGGATCATGCTGAAAAGCATCCAGTCATTGATGCCGAGGGGAGAGTAAACAAGGTATTCCAATTCTCCGTGATTCACGCGGAATTGTCCGTTGTTGCCTTTTTGCAGATTGGTTAAGATATGTTCAGCGGACGCGCCATCCAGAAGGGTTCCGACCGCGACAAAATCGAATAGGTTGTTTCCAAATATATGGCTTCCTGTATTTTTATTGGAGAGAAGGATGTTGCCCTCAGAATCGGTAATAAAAACGGCTTCCTTTTGATCAAAATAGCCGGCTGTAAGCATCGCATTAAAATCATCCGCATCGATGCAGGCGCATAAAATTCCTGTTAAGTTGTTGCATTTCCGGACGGGGGACGCGATATGGATGTGAGGTCTGGAATGTTCTTCGTCGGGAGGAAGCACCTCTATGGAATCGTATCCCATCCAGCTTACCGCGTCCTGAAACCATTGCTTATCCGCGACATTCGGCCTTACCGTTCCGTCGTGAGCGATAATGCTCCCGTCCAGATTTGCGTAGCCAATAAATCCATAATGGTCGGCAAGCATAATAGAGCTTATCAGATCCAATTCGTTGCGGAAATCAAAGTCCTCTTTCTCTTCAAAGTACAGCGCCAAGGAATGGATCGACCCATATTCTTCCTGGATCAGTCTGCTGATATATTCCCGATGATTTTCATTTGCATTGTTCAATTCTGAAAACGCAAGGTCATCCAGATCAACGCTGCGATTTGTGAGCAGTTGAGCGCGTGCCACAAAAACTATACTGCATAAAATCAGCGCGGCAATGACCGCAATAACGATGCCGTCCTTTCTTCCAAATTTATTTCGAATTTTCATGGCGCTTTGCTACCTTTCTTCTTTATAAAATCCATAAAACTCGTTTTCCTCACTTAACTTCACCAGCTCAGCAAGACTGACAGCACGGAAGTGGTGCTGCAGCATACGATTCATCTCACTGTGCAGATTTTTTACTGCAAGACCGCTGCCTGTTTCCGGTTCATCGGTCTGCGATTCGATCAGAGGTTTGTTGGGTTCCATCGCATGAAAAATATCCCATACAGACAGATTCTCCGAATCCTCGGGAAGAATATAACCGCCATAATGTCCGGGAACGGAACGAAGGAGTCCCGCTTCTTTCAAACGGGTGGTGATCTTTTTCAAATACCTTTGCGATATCCCAATGCGCTCCGAAAGCGCCGCAGAGGATATCACACCACCATTCTTCGCTACCTCGATCATAATTTGGAGAGCATAATTTGTTGTTGCGTATAAGATCATATCCAGTACACCCTTCATTCCGAGAAGCACCCAATGGCGCCTGCTCGAGTGGCTGTTGAAATTGTAGCACGCTTATTTGCGTTCTGCAATATCTATCAAGGGAATTTCTCGAAAAAATACTTTCAGATAGAGTGCTTCACCCTCTTTTAGATGATGTTACGATTTTATGCTTCTTCATATACTATTTGTAGCAATCGCTTACAAATAGAGGAGGTGTTTGGTTGGACTATAAATCTATCGGACGTAATATAAGACATTTTCGGGAAGCTGCCAATATGTCCAGAGAATCCTTTGCGGAACTGCTGGATATCAGTGTCAGTTATCTAAGCGCGTTGGAGCGCGGAGAGAAATTGCCCAAGTTTGAAACATATATCCGTATTGTCAACACGTTGGGGGTTTCATCTGATGACCTTTTGGCTGATGTCCTGACCGTATCTCACGAATTGAAGGCATCTGAGCTGTCTCTGAAGCTTAAGCATCTGCCCGTCGGGGAGCAGCGCCGGATACTGAATGTCGTTGAAACCATGATTGGCGATGCAACAAAGTAGCTTCCATTAGAGTGTAGTACACTCTCAATAATAACGCAAGTATGGCAGAGGATATAAAGACTTAACTACCGGCAAACCTGCTAATAGGTGTCAAGCCCCAAAATGAAAAATCGGATATCTGAAAATGAGCATAACAAAACAGACCTGCAACAAAGTAAAAATTGCAGACCTGAGGGTTTTATGACTTTGAGGTTTCGTATTTACAGCAGAGTCAAGCGATTTCTTGAGTGTTCAGATATTCTTTTACTCTTGCATAATAAATCCGCAGGAACTTTGCAGCTCCGGCCACAGTATAGACATAGAAATGCTTTCCCTCCGCTCGTTTCTTATCCATGAAGCAGAATACAGAATTGTCAGGGTTTCCGTGAACAAGAATCATGGAGGCGATCTCAAACAGCACCTTACGCAAGTGAGGTGAACCGCGCTTTGAAACATGACGATTCTTTGCATCGAA